>JACSRR010000370.1 GCA_014879635.1 Ignavibacteriaceae bacterium
CATAAAATCAACATCAGCACTTAAAATTTGTGAATACTCGAATGTACCGTCAAAATCAATTTGTTTTAACCTGTAATAAACTGTACCGGTGAATGATTCATATTTCCAGTCGTCAATAAAAGAATAGACGGTATTTTCGGCTGTTGAACCTTTACCTTCAACAAACCCTATTTTAACCCAGTCATCTCCCGTTTTTCTTTGGATTTCAAAGCCGCTGTTGTTCCTTTCGGATCCTGTTTCCCAATTAAGAACTACATCTCTTTCATCTACCGATGCTGTAAAGGAGTTGAGTTCAACGGGAATGAGACTTACAACTTCTGCTTGATTGCTCCAATCTGATTCGATTACCGGGTTTATCGATTTTATTCTATATGTGTAAGAAACTGAATCGCCAATATTTGTAGTATCCATAAACGAAGTTGAATTGGCAGGAAGTTCAACTAAGAGAGAATACGGATTTACACTCAGTGAATCACCAAGTTTTCTTTCAATTACGAAGCCGGTTTCATCAGTTGAATTATCGCTCCATTGAAGGTCAATTTTTCTCCACTGATTAGCCAATGCCATCAAATTAGAGGGTGCAAGAATTGAAGTTTCAACAAGAGCAAACTTTCCGCCTGCGTTTAAGCCCGAAACTTTAACAGTTTTACTTGTTGTATTAGTTAAGGTAGATTTTACAGAAAAACCGTTACCGGGATTAAATGCAACACTCATAAGGCTATCGCTTAAATTTCCTAAAGTCGCGGGATTATAGTAAAGAGTGATGTTGTATTTAAATCCGGAACCGCCGTAAGTTCTAAGAATCCATCTGCTAAAACCGAACGAAGTAGCTTCAACAGGTTCTGGCTCATCGGGGTAGTAAATGAGGTCAACTGAATCGGGTACTTGTCCATCATTTCCCCAATCAACGGTTGAAATTAGTGCTCCGCCCAAAACAAATTCGGAAGTACCGCCGGGAGTAGGGGGGTTAGGCGGAGAAATTGGCAAAGGCTCTGTAGCATTTGTAAATTCATAAGCGCCAATATCAACCGGACCGGTTTCTAAACTATTGCTTCTCGGGTTACCTTCAATATCTTCGGTAATTTCTTCGTGTGGTTGACCCATACCGGAAAATAGCCATGTTTCAGGATTATTTACGTTAGGTTTTAGATTTAATGAATCAGTAAACGCAGGGTTTCCTTGCAAACTAAAATCATCATATCCTCTAGCAACCATACCTTGTAAATTTAACTTTTCAAATACGAGTAAGGCTATGTAGGCGTTAGTTCCGGTAATATTGTAAAAATTGTTGTTTATCTTTGTTAAACTAGAGAAAGGATATGCAGTAAAGATAGCATAATTTTCACCAAAGGTTGGTGAATTTGGCCATTGAACGGAGTTTGAAATCACATTGTTCATTATTGTAATTTCATGTTCAAATTGAGAGCCTGAAGTGTAAATAAAAATTCCTTTACTACTTGAAAAAGTTGTGGCGCTCAGACTCATAACACCCGTTAAATTAATGGAATTATTGATAATTTTGAAACCGCTACCGGTACCGCCAACAAAAATACCTTGTACATTATTAACCGGTCCGTTATAACCGCCTGCATACAATCCTGAAATTGAGTTGTTATCAATCAAGACATTGCTATTAAAAGCAGAAATTTGAACATCAATACCGCTCACTCCAAATTGATTTGATCCGGAACCCGTCATTCTAATATTGTAAATTTTATTACCGGTAATTCTTGTATTAATAGGATTTTGGCTGGCATTCCATACCGCTATTCCGTAAGCATTGAACAGAGTATCTCTCTTTACTCCGGCAACAGTATTTCCGGCAATTAGTATATCTGAAGAACCAAAAATTAACATACCGTAAACATTAATTTGGTCGTTTTCAATTTCGCTTCCCACATAATTTTTAATAATTTTTGCGAAGTTTGAATTAGAATTTGAGCCGATACCAGTTGATGCTCTGTAAACCCAGTTGTTCTCAATAGTAGCGTACTTAGAAGAGTTAAGAAAAATTGCCGAATGTGTTTTGATTGAACCACAATAGACAATAGCATTCTTAATAGTTACACTATCAGCTATAACCACGGCTATAGCTATTGTACCGTTACTTGTTGCAACATTTGCAATCTTTAAGTTCCTACTAGTACCCCCTAAAGAATTTGAGCCGTCAACAATTACATGCGGGTTTCTTATTATTAATCCGCCGCTATTTGCTGAAAATTCTACCCTTGCATCCACACCGGCTGCCGGTTTAATAGTTAGATTGTTAGTTGCAGTTGTTTTTTCGGGATGAATTATATCAATTGTTGAGCTACCAAAATTGTCACCTTGTTCAATGTATAAAGTATCGGTTAATAAGAACCTAACCGGTCCGTTCAATCCTCTTAAATTTAATTCGTTAATAGCCTGAGTGAGAGAAGTAAAACTTCCGGAAATTATTGTATCGGTGCCTTCATAAAGGAAGTTTTTATAGTTAGCTTGGTTGATGTTTGTACCAACTAAATAATCACCGTATAATGAACCTCCCAAAAGTACATAAGAGAAAAGAGTGTCCGGAACAATAGACCCGGGAGGATTAATTCCGGATTGTCCGCAATTTAATTGAGGAACAGTAGAACCGTTAGGGGTACCTCTTAGATCTTGTGCAGCAATATAGTAGTAGATTGTATCACCCGGTGAAACAAAACCGGGAAACTGAAGATATTCAATTTGCATATAATATTCATCGTCTGTTACGGATGAAGCAGAAGTATGGTAAAAGTCACCGTTAATTCCTTTTTTGAAATAAACTCTGGGGAGGAAAATGCCCTGTGCAACTCCGGCAGGGTCAGTGATATGTGCAGTAATTGCCTGTAGTGCATTAATTTGTGGAAGATAGGGTGCAGTATGTAAAATTATAGGACCCGAAACATCTAATTGTGGAGCTGTAAACTCTTGTGCACCAATGTCAGGAAATGTTGAACTTCTCGGATTACCAAAGTAATCATGAGTAAGAACGCCGATTGGAGAATCTGCCGGTCTTCCCGCATTGTTTATTTGTGTGCTTGCAGTAGTTACAATTGTTAAATCATTAGAGTAATTCTGAAAAACAGGTAATTCAAGAAAAGTGGAAGATTCAACACTACTGCCGGGATAAACGCTATCCATCATATTTTTATAATCACATATTGATTTATAAGATTCCGGACCAAAATAGCCAACTCTTGCGTTGTTAACTGCATCAGGAGCAAAGTAAAGATTTGAGTTAGATAGCGGACTAATTTTTAGGATTTGACTTTTTAATGGAGCTGAAATAACGGAGCTCCATTGTGAGCTAAAACCAAAAGCGTTCACAAAGATATTGTTATTTAACCTAACATTTGCCAAACCGCTCAAATTTAAAAATAGAACAGATGATGAGTGTGAATTTGTAACAGAATCTTTAATCACAACTGTATTATTTTGAATGTAAAATTCATTTGCCGTTGCAACTGAATTATTTGAAATAGCAATTCCTGTTGCACCGGGAATAGTAGTATTTACCGAATGAGTACTATTAGGTGCTTTTATTCCGTAAATATAGTTGTTTCTTATAAGTACTGAACTTCCCGGAGCATTTGTGTTAGTAGAGTTAATTCCGATTGCCCGTGAAGCTCCCGAGTGATTGTTTTGAATGTTGTAAATTCTAGAATTTTCTACCACCAATAAAGATCGAGAATGTTGATTTGTAAGAGAAATCCCTTGAAGTGTTGCCACAATTGTACCGGCAGTTACCTTTGATAAATTCCAAATATTTACATTTCTTACGGTATTAATTGTAATTGGGTAATTAGCGGGTTTATTTGAGGAACCTAAATTTATTCCGGTTATTTGTCTCGTATTATTGCCTGAAACCGTCAATCCATAAATATCAATATTTTCAATGACTGTGTTGTAAGAATCAAAAATTCGCATACCGGCATGTTCTACAGTGTGACCGCCTGCCGTGGTATTTCTAATTTCGCTTCTTCTATTAACACCTACAATTTTATTTCCGATTGAAGGGTTTTCAGGAATTGTTGAACCTGAGAATAGGATTCCGGCATAACCAAAATCTTCAATAGTAAAATCTTGAAAAGTATTATAACTTGAAGCCAACGAAGAATCGGATTCACCAGTTGTATTAGCTCCGCCTAAAAATACACCTACCGAAGATTCAATAACAGGTTCAACCCCTGCATCTAAATCGATAAAAAAGTCTTTAAAAGTGTTAAATCTTGCTCCGTGAATAATTTTTTCACCCGATTCTTTAATTAAATAGGAGTGCCTTAAAAGCATACCGCAATTAAATTTAGTATTTGGTGTAATATTTTCTGTGTTTTGAACGATTCTTAAACCTTCTAAAGTTGTGTATTGAGTGCCATCAAATCTTATAGCAGCTTTTATTTGAGTAATTGCTTGGTTATTAGAGGAAGAAGCATTCTTAGGAGAAAGAGTTACTTGACCGGAAGCATTTTTAATTGTCAGAGGATTTGATGCAGAGACTCCGGGAATTTTCATAAGGTGCAAAATATCATCATAAACACCCGGTGCAATATTAATTGTTACCGGACCAGACACTCCTCTATTATTTAACTTTGTAGCTAAATCTGAGAGAGATTGAAACTCGGCACCCGGTAATGAATATGTTCCTGAATATGGGGCACCGTTATCAGGAATAAACTTAAAGAGTGTACCGTTAGGTAGAGGGATGTTTAGAAGTTCAAAATCTTGTGTCATAGATTGATGATATTTCCTGTTAGCAGCAATTCCTCCAATATTAATTCCTAAAAAAGTACCCGTTGCAGCACCTGCAGCGTTTTTAATCACATCCTTAATTCCAATTGAAGCAGAAGTGGAACCAAGCGGATTCATAGCTCCATAAATAAAATGGATTTCGCCATTCTCATGCAATTGAACCTGGAACTCTCCATTTGTTGTTGTTGCCGTTTTGGGAAGAAACATCCTTCGCCACTCAATAGTCATAACTCTTGAAGGAGCTGTACCCGTAACGGTGTATTTAATATCATTTAAATTTTCAACCTTTAAATCATCCCAGTAAACTGCAATTACCCCCCAAAAACTGCCAACAAAGCTATTATCAACATTAATATTTCTTAAAGTAGAGCCAACTAAAATACTTCCGTCGGTGGTTACTCTTACATATTGCTCCGGGTTTCCCATATAATTAAATGGAAAAGGAATCAGAACAGAATCAGAGACTGATGCATCAGTACTTGTATTGGTCCAAGTGAAATTTGTAGCGCCGGTTAGTGGCGTAAAAGTTGTAGTTCCATTTTCAAATCGATAAGGCACCTGCGAGAAAATATTTGAGGGCGGTACCAAATAGACCAATAAAAACATGCTGAAAATTTGTAACAGGTTTTTCATTTTAAACCTCCGGGGTTTTTAATTAAATGTTCTCCAAATTCAAATTGCTAAAATTGAATTCTAAAAATATTTT
>JACSRR010000373.1 GCA_014879635.1 Ignavibacteriaceae bacterium
CAGGCGCAAGTAATTCCAGCGAATGAGGCTTCCACCGAAGCCAGAGGCGAAGTATTCTTCGGCTTTCTCTATTTCGTAATCTGTAACACTAAAAAATTGATTTCCGGAAATAGCAAGTTTAGCCATATTTAGTCTGTCTGATGCCGAAGCGGATTTGATACCATGTTTAAAAGGAGAAACATTTGCGGGAACAAATAAAATCAAATCCGGTTTTCTTACCGCAAGTACATACCCTGCTGTTATCAAATGTCCGTAATGAATCGGGTCAAAAGTACCTCCGTAAAGAGCTGCCTTCAATGGAGTAAACTCTTAAATTCTATAAAAACCTCCGTAAATTTTTCATGAATTTTCTGGCTGCAATATGGAATGCTCTGTTTTGTGGAGAGAAAATCATATAATTTCCGAAAATCTTCTTTATCCTCAATTACAATCCCCTTTGTAAGCGATTGCAGTTGTACATCATATTTCGAAAAATGTTTAAGTGTTTGTTCGTTATCAAAGCCTTGAATAACGGGTTCAATTAGCTCTTCAAAAGTTAAGGCACCCGAAGCAACGGCTACTAATTGTCCTTTTGCCGTCGAAAATACTAAAACCGTTTTGATATCCGGGTCAAGTTTTCCGGTGATAAAAGTAAAATCTTTTACCTCTAAACCAATAGCGTTTCCTTTAATTATTATCGTGTTCCAGTGGGCGCCTTGAGAGTTTAAATGATCAGAAACATCGGCAGAATCAAAAAATATATTTGAATTTTCGAAAACACTCTCTTCATCTTTTAATATTGAATTGCGGTCAGCTTCAACCAGGAGAATTATTGAGGGTAGGTTATCGGGTGATGCCGCAGCAATTTCACTCATATTTTCGATTAACGAAGTGTAAAGTAGCGATGAAAAATTTTTATCCATTTCCAAAAATGAAGGGGTCATCTCAATGTTAAATGCAGGAATAACTGATGAAATTATTATGCAATTCCTTCTATTAAACATTTAATCCCTACTCACTTTTAGAATCTTCACTTTTTGTATTCTCTTCAGGTTGTTGTTCAATCACCGGCTGTTTGTATTCTCCCGGATAAGCATACCGCAATATTTTTCTGATTTTTTCTCTCAATTGCTCAATCTCAAATTCAAGCACTTTTTTATCATATAGGTCTGCATTTTCCTGTTGACCCTTTCTAAAAGCGAGTGTTGTTGCTGTTTCAATGTATAAATTTCTAATTTCTTCTTTTATCCAGTATTTTTCTTTTCGAAGCGAAGAGCTTAAACGAGATACATGTTCAAAGGGAATTAAGCCGTTAGCAGCTTCTTCATGTAATTGATTTAAAATCATAGTTGATTCACTTTCGATAGATTTTTTCATTATTATGATGAATGCAATCACAACACCAAGCAACATGACAATTCCTAAGGCTACAAAATATGTACTTACAACCGAATAATTCCAGAAAAAGTGAATCAATATAGCAGGCAACAACCCTTTAGCAATTGCTCTGCCGAGAGTTCCTTTTTTCTTAAATTTATATTCACCCAAAAATGCACCCACACAACCTGTAGCAACTGCGTGAAGTAAAATTGTAAAAACATTTCGAATAAATGCTAATGAAATTAGTTCGCCAAGTGTATCTACATCTAATAGATAACCGAAATTCTCAGTCATCCCGAATCCTAATCCTATTGCACCGCCATAAACTAAACCATCTGTGAGGTTGTCAAAAACTTTGTTATAAAAAAGGAAAATTAAGAAGATTGCCTTAAATGATTCTTCGAGTAGCGGAGCTAAAATAACGGCTTCAAAATTCTCCCCGAAATAATCAATAATTGAAAGCCCTAATATCCCTTCAATTCTTTGAAAAATATCAAAAACAAACTCATGAGTAAATAAAACTAATAGAACTGCACCTATTGCCCCCCAAAGGAAAGCCATCATATAGTGTTGAAGTGGCTCCTTATCATATTTATCCATTGATCTAAGAATAAATAAATAAGTAAAAGCAGGAGCAATTGATAGAAACAGCGCTAATATAAACATTAAAAAGTTAACTGCCGGTGTTTGTAATTCTTTTCATTTGAGGTTATTAAAATACATAGAAGATTTTGAAAGAAAAAACAGAAACAGCCGCTTATATAATAAATAGGTGGTAAAAAATGTTCGGGGTTCAATCCCGACCCGGTCAGGAACGGGAAAACTTTTAACTACTTATTAGTCTCGGCAGTCAAATTATTTATGTTACCGAAAAATCAGGTGAACCTTAACTGTTTTCAAATATTCATTGCACCAAAAAATTTAACCGGCAGCAGTTTTAAATTTAAAAACATCCAATTTACTTAATATAAACCAACTTTTTAGCTTGCATAAATAGTTGTGAACCGTCTTCGGGAATTGCTTTTATAACATAAATATACACACCGCTTGAACGGTCATTCATATCCAATGTTACTTCATATTCTCCGGCTTCTTTTGTTTCTCTTTGAATTGTTTTAATAAATTCACCTGAAATTGTATAAATGTTTATTTCTACATCTGAATATTTAGGTATTGTGTACCTTATCACTGTTGAAGGGTTAAACGGATTTGGGTAATTTTGGGATAAAGAATAGTTTACCGGTTGCTTGTAATTACCGGATTCTTCAATAAAGGTTACGCCTCCGTTTGTTGTCTTTAGGATTGTTCCTCCTCCTGCAATCCATCCGTTTTCAGAATCTAAAAAATAGACTGAGTTCAAACTTACTTTTGTTACTCTTCTTATTTCTTTCCAATTAGTACCACCATCTGTTGTTTGGAGAATATAACCTCTATTTCCTGTAGCCCAGCCTGAGTTTGAGTCCGTGAAAAAAATGGAATATAAATCTTCATTATAAAACGGTATATTTTGTGCTGTCCATGTTTTACCTCCATCAGTAGTTTTTTGGATTTTAGTTGAACCACTACCGGCAATCCAACCTGTTTTAGAGTCAATGAAAAAAACTGAGTGTTTGGTCCCGATCAATGCATTTTTTAATGCAAACCATGTTTCTCCGCCGTTAGTTGTCTTTAAGACTATACTTGTATAATCACTTGCAAACCCGACAGCCCAACCTGTTTGAGAATCAAAAAAATAACAAGATCTTAAGTGAAAACTAACACCGCTATTTTGATTAATCCATGAATTGCCGGCATTTGTTGTTTTAAGGATTGTTCCATTTACACCCACTACCCAACCTGTTTGTGAATCTACAAAGTGAACGGATTCTAATAGATTAGTTGTGTTGCTATTTTGCTTATCCCATGTTTCACCACCATCCGTGGTTTTATAAATGCTTCCTACAGTACCCACTACCCAACCGGTCATTTGATCTACAAACTTAACTGAATTTAAATATTTACCCATATAGGTTGGGTATTTATTCCAAGTTGTTCCACCGTCAGTTGTTTGAAACAAAGAAGGCAAACTGCTACCGGACACAACCCAACCCTTTAGAGGTGTTACAAAATGAACAGATCTTAAATTACCCTTTGTTACTATATCACCACTTTGCTTAACCCATGAAACTCCCCCGTCCGTTGTATTGATCAGAAAACCTGTACTTCCAACAACCCAACCTGAGGAGTTATCGGAAAAACATAATGCTAATAAATCCTCACTTGTTCCGGTAGTCTTAGAATTCCAGGTTATCCCACCGTCTGATGAAGTAAACATTGTTCCACCCTCACCAACAATCACCCCGTTTTGAGAATCTTTAAAATAAACGGAATTTAATAATCTACTTGAAAAAAAATTGTGCTTTACCCAAGTTTCACCTCCGTTTGTTGTTCTAAGAATAGTGCCCCATTCACCTACAGCCCAACCCATTGTAGAATCAATGAAGTAAACTGAGTTCAAAATATCATTTATACCACTATTTTGCGTGACCCACGAATTACCGCCGTTTGTTGACATTAGAATTACACCATTTTGACCCACAGTCCAGCCTTTTTGAGGGGTTACGAAACAGACTGAATATAAATAATTTGGTGTTCCTACCGTTATTTTGCCCCAACTTGACCCACCGTCTGATGTATAATAAATATAACCAGTACTTGGGATAGGCCAAAGACCCGTTCCTCCGGCAGCCCAACCTCTTTGAGAATCAATGAAATTTAGAGATCTTGCGTAATGGTCGATGTAAGTTGAGACCCAACTTAATCCGCCGTTTGTTGTTTTATTTATATAATAGCCATTTATTACAAAACCGGTATCTTTATTGAAAAAATAAACAGATTCATTATTATTATACACAAAATTTTTTTTAAAATTATTCCATGTTAAACCACCGTCTATTGTTTTAAGAACAGTTCCATAGTCGCCGACAACCCAACCCGTTTGTGAGTCAGTAAAATGTACTGCTTTTAGCAAATTGCCTGTTGGATACGGATGTTGGCAATTCCATTGTGCATTTAGATTAATCGCAATTAAAAAAATAATCTGTAAAACTCTTGTTATCATTTTTATCTTCCTGTTTCTTGTTTTTTAACTTTTAATCTTTTTGTTTTTTTCTGTTCTTGTTTGCTTTAATATTTAATTAACCTTTTTAAATTAAGGTGTTGTCTAAATGAGGTAACATCCAATTTACTTAATATAAACCAACTTATTAGCTTGCATAAATAGTTGTGAACCATCTTCGGGAATTGCCTTAATAACATAAATATACACACCGCTTGTTTTTTCATTCATTTCTAATAAAATCTCATAGTTACCTGCGGATTTTGATTCATTAATTAATGTCTTTACAAACTCACCTGTTACAGTGTATAGGCTAATTTCAACTAATGATGAAATTGGTACTTCAAACTTTATAGATGTTGAAGGGTTAAACGGATTTGGGTAATTTTGGGATAAAGTATATTTGGACGGAATTTCTAATTCAGTATTCTCTATCGTACCCATTTTTTCTGAAATTTTGGTTACAAATCCACCTTTCCCCATAAGAATAACAGATCCAAAAGTAGCTGTGCTTTGAAAGTAACCTGTTACATTAACATTCCCGAAATTATCAACAGTGATGCCCTCTCCGGCTTCAGGCAAAATTCCACCCGCCTGTTTTAACCACAATAAATTACCGTCAGTGTTATATTTAGCAATAAAAATGTCAGTGTTACCACTGCTAATAATCTGTTTATTTTCAAATGTGGCTGTCTGTGAAAAATAACCGGTTAAATAGAAATTCCCTAAATTATCTGTTGAGACAAACTCTGGAGAAACAGTTCCGCTAATACCCTTCACCCAGTTAAATTCTTGGGCGTTTATAAAAGAAGTGAGTATAATCAACAATACAATAATTTTTAAAACCATAATATTAACCCATTTTTTTTCTAACAAAGCAATCATAAAGCTGAAACTGACTCAATCAACTATTTTGCTATAGGAAATTCTGAAACATTTTCAGGTTTTTTAAGAAATGTCTTAGTTTTCTTATCTGTTGCTCAATTGCAAATTATTAAAC
>JACSRR010000247.1 GCA_014879635.1 Ignavibacteriaceae bacterium
AGATGTGTATAAGAGACAGCTACAAAAGAATACGGAATTTTAACCGTTTTGTTAGGTGCCTTTTGGAATTTTGAGCTCTGTTTTAAAGTGCCACCTACAGTTTTTATTCCCAGGCCTAAAGTTCAATCGGCTGTAGTAAAACTGACCTCTAAAGATAACCCTTTAATTGTTACTAATTATTTAATTTTTTCGCAGTTTGTAAAAAGTTGTTTTAATAGACGAAGAAAAACGATTAAAAATGCTCTTTCAGGAACCCGGTTTGAAAATTTACGATTTAATGAGTATGATTACATTCTCTCAAAAAGAGCAGAACAATTATCAATTTCTGAATTTATAAATATCTCAAATTTTATTGCAAGTACAAATGAACTCTAAAACAGTATTATTCAAAGAAAACGAAAAGAAAAATGAAGTAAAAAAAATGTTTGATTCCATTGCACCAAAGTATGATTTTTTAAACAGACTTTTGAGTGCGGGAATTGACAATTACTGGCGTAAAAAAACTCTGAAATTAGCAGATGCCAATGAAAACACTATCCTTTTTGATGTTGCATGCGGTACCGGCGATGTAGCTATTATGGCGCGAAAACTTGGCGTAAAAAATATTTTTGGTGCTGATTTTTCGCACAACATGCTCTCGCTTTTTGAAGTAAAATCTGAGTGGATAAAAGGTAAGGATATCCAAATTGCCGCAGAAAATATCCCGGTTAAAGATGAATCTTTTACGCTAATTACTGTTGCCTTTGGTGTAAGAAACTTTTATGATATACCGGCAGCTTTTAAAGAATTTCAAAGAGTGTTAAAACCGGGCGGTAAATCTGCAATTCTCGAATTTAGAATGCCTTCAAACCCGGTAGTTAAAGCTTTATATATTTTTTACTTCAAAAATATTCTCCCGTTCTTCGGAAAACTGATTTCGGGTCACCCAACTGCTTATAAATATTTACCCGATTCGGTTGAAGATTTTGACAAAAATGTTGACTTAGTAAAATTATTTAAGGAAGCCGGTTTTACTAAAGCTCAAAGACATTCTCTTACTTTCGGGATTGCACAGGTTGTTATAGCTGAAAAGTAAATTATCTGAATTTTTGGAGTTAATTGCGTGGGCTTAATTCCCTTTTTTGAAAAAAGCTTTCATTTGGAAACATTAAATTTATCGCTTAATTTTAGAATATAATGCCAACAGTTTTAGAAATATTAACAGTTTCATCCGGTTTTCTAACCGAAAAGAAAATTGAATCTGCCCGTTTAAATGCAGAATTGCTTTTAGCTCATGTTTTAAATTGTAAAAGGTTTGACCTTTATCTGAGGTATGATAAACCCCTCACTGATATCGAACTTGAAAATTATAGAAGTTTGGTTAGAAGAAGAATCAAAAATGAACCGTATCAATATATTACCGGTAATTGCCAATTTTATGGTTTAAATTTTAAGTGTGATAACAGGGCTTTGATTCCCCGTCCCGAAACCGAATTATTAGTTGAAGCTGTCATCGACGAAACTAAACAGGTAAATAATCCCTCAATTTTAGATGTCGGAACCGGCTCGGGAAACATCATTATTTCACTTGCAAAAAATTTGAAAATCGGAGAGTTTACTTCTATTGATGTTAGTGTTGAGGCGCTAAATTTAGCCCGTGAAAACGCAGCTCTTAATAATTGTGAAAAGATAAATTTTATCAATGCCTCTATCTTTAATTTTGAAGGACAAGGTAAAAAATATGACGCAATTGTGTCAAATCCGCCTTATGTTAGCCAAAAAGACTACAATGAGCTTCCCCCGGAAATTCTGCACTTTGAACCGGAAATTGCACTCACCGATAAGCAAGACGGATTAATGTTTTACAGGATGATTGTCCAAAGAGGAAAAGATTGGCTCAAACAAGGCGGGAAAATTTATTTTGAAGCAGGATTTGGACAAAGTGAGCAAATATCAAATATTTTAGAACAAAACGGTTTCAGCGAAATTAAAATTAAAAACGATTATTCGCACATTCCCAGAATTATATCCGGAGTCAAAAAATGAGAGCTTTGCTTCAAAGGTGTTCCGAAGGTGGGGTGTATATCAAAGAACCGGTGCATAAAGCCGAAATTAACAAAGGTTTGGTGATTCTGCTCGGTATTAAAAATGAAGATACTCAGGTTGAATGTGATTATCTTGCAACCAAAGTTCTGAATCAGAGAATTTTTGAAGATGAAAACGGGAAAATGAACCTTTCGGTAAAGGATATAAAAGGGGAAGTTCTAATTGTTTCTCAATTCACTTTATACGGAGAGACAAAAAAAGGGAACCGCCCTGATTTTACATCGGCAGCTAAACCACCGCTCGCAACCGGCTTATACAACCGCTTTGTAGAAAAAGTGAAAGAAGAACTCGGAGAAAATTTTGTTAAAACCGGTATTTTCGGAGCTATGATGTCTGTAAAAATAATTAATGACGGACCTGTTACTATTTTAGTAGAATCGAAGAATTAGATTGTGAGTAAAAATAATTCCGTTTTAATGCTTTTTTTGGATGGTGTTGGTATCGGCAAGCGGGATTATGAATTTAATCCATTTTTTAAGTACGGCTTTAACACTTTTACAGAGCTTTTCGGAGAAATACCGCACAGTAAAAATGAACATCTGTCAAAAGATCATCGTTTTATTTTTCCCGTAGATGCATCAATGGGAGTGGAAGGCATTCCACAGAGCGGAACGGGGCAGACCTCCATTTTCTCCGGTGTAAACGGACCTGAAATTTTGGGCTGGCATTTTGGACCGTACGCTCACAAAAGTCTTTTACCCGCTATTCACAATAAAAATATTTTCAAAATTGCTTTAGAATCAGGTAAAAGCGTACACTTTGCAAATGCCTATCCAAAACCGTTTTTTAAATATCTCAAATCGGGAGCTAAGAGATTAAATGTTACCGCTCACTGTGTTATATCTTCCGGAATGAAATTTAACAAAGCGGATGATGTTAGAAAAGGAAGAGCTTTAACCGCCGAGATTTCTTCCGAAAAATGGAATAGCAAGTTAGGGTACAAATTGCCTATCCTGAGTCCCGAAAAAGCAGCTCGCAATTTGTTGAATACGGCTGCAAAGTTTGATTTAACGGTTTTTGAGTACTTCTATACAGATTATGCGGGTCACTTTCGATTTGACGGAAACTATGGAGATTTCACCTCCTTTTTAGATAGATTTCTTTTCGCAATTTTGAGCGAACTTGATTTAAATTCCCAAACGGTCATAATTTGTTCTGACCACGGTAATTTTGAAGATCTTTCTATGAAACAGCATACTTATAATTCTGCAATCGGAATTTCTGCCGGAAAACACGCAGAATATTTTAAAGATAACATCAAATTTCTTTACGATATTAAAGATTCGGTTCTAAATGTACTTAACTTTTAAGGAAAGATAATTCTTGGGGTAACAAGTAACTCTCTCTTAGATAATTTTAATAAATTTCCGGCTATACTATCGGCAATATCAGTTATTTCCGGAATCTACTTATCAAGCTTATTTCAAATAGAGTTATTATATTCCGTAATTTTCTTATTTATCACTTCAACCCTTGCCGTAACTCTAATAATTCAAAAACATTTCAAACTTTTATTTTCGTATTTCCTCCCCCTGTTTTTGTTTACGCTTGGCATTTTTATGTACTCTTATTCGCTTTTAAGTGCGAGTTCATACCCCGTAAATCAAGCGAAGGTGAGCAACTTTGAAGTAACCGGTAGAATAGAATCGATAAATTACACATTTCCCGGCTTGTTGAAAATTGAGATAAAACCGGAGAATTGGCGTTACAAAAAGCGAAGAGATACAAATTATGTTTATGGATCAAATTCGTATAACACAAATTTTATTTGCAGGATTTCCGATTCGGTAGAAGCAAAATTAATGGCAGCTTATCTGAAATTGAAGCCGGGCAACAGGATTCAATTAACAGGAGTATTCTATTTACCTAAAGGGAAACGAAACCCGGGAGATTTTGATTACAGCAATTTTCTTCTTCAAAAAAACATCTCGGGTACTGTTTATTTAAACTCGGTTAGCGGTATAAAATTAAGGGATGAAAATACTTATCTGTTTAAAAATTTTATACACAGTTTGCGAGTGAGCATTCATCTTAAAATAAGGGAATTATACTCCGGTAATACGGCATCTCTCTTAAAGGGGCTACTCTTAGGGGATAGAACCGAAATTGACACAGAAATTACCGAAAATTTTAAAACTGCCGGTATAATTCATCTTTTAGCGGTTTCCGGTTTACACACCGGATTTATAGCATTAATCTGTGTTTTTTTGTTTCAAAGGTTGGGGAGAAACTTCAGACTAATTGCTACTATAATTGTTCTACTGCTCTTTTTGGCTATAACAAATTTTAACACTCCTGTTCTCAGGGCAACAATTATGGCTATAGTTTACATTGCGGCACTGTTGAGCAACCGGAATACTAACCAATTTAATAATCTTGCAATAGCGGCACTTATCATAACATTTATAAATCCGTTAGACCCGCTTTCAACAGGATTTCAACTCTCGTTCCTCTCTGTTGGTTTTATTCTTTTTGCTTCCGGATTTTTACAAAAATTCAGGGATAAGTATTCAAACGCTACTGAAACCGATAAATTAGACACTCCCTTTAGAATTAAAATTGCAAAGAGTAGAATATTGTACGGCATTTTTGCTTTTTTTGTAATTTCAATAACGGCTCAAATAGCTACACTCCCGTTAATTCTTTACTATTTTTCTTCGGTATCGGTTGTTGGTTTAATAACAAATACATTTGCTATTCCCTTAGCCGGATTAATATTACAAAACGGATTACTTTCAGTAGCACTCGGTTACATTTTATTACCTGCCGGGTCAGTATTTGCACAAACTACAAATCTTCTAACTTACCTGTTAATTGAGCCTACAGAATTTATTGCGTCGTTTAAATATTCTTCGATAGAATTTTTTGGACTCACAAAAACCGGGGTATTTTTTATCTATGTGATGATTTCGCTCATTGTATTTTCACTTGTTAAACTAAAAAGTAAATTACTAAGAATTGTAATTCCCGTATTGTTGGCGGTAAATTTATTTATCTGGACCTCCTTTTTCTCCCCTGAATTAATGCCCAAAGGTAAGTTCACTCTTATTGCAATTGATGTGGGGCAGGGTGATTGTTTTTTGATTAGAGAACCCGGCGGGAAATATTTTATTATTGATACCGGTCCGGTAACCGAACGGTTTAACGCCGCAAAAAATATTGTTTTACCGTTACTCAAAAGAGTTAAAGTTAAAGAAATTGAACAGCTTCATATTTCTCACTATGATAATGACCACTCGGGAGGAATATTTACTCTTATTGAAAATGTAAAAATTAAGGTTCACCTGATTTTTCGGTGGCAAAAATATTAAGCATAAAGTTTGAATAATCTGAACAAGAAGAAGAC
>JACSRR010000311.1 GCA_014879635.1 Ignavibacteriaceae bacterium
GTGGCGGAATTGGTAGACGCGCCGGACTCAAAATCCGGTGAGGCTCAAACCTCGTGCCGGTTCGAGTCCGGCCTTCGGTACTTGAAAACCCTTGTGAACAGCAAGGGTTTTTTATTTTAAATTCACTTCCCGGATTAATTTTTATCCTCATACTATTTTACAAGCAGTTGTTTTAGGGAGGAAAATTGTTTAGACTAAGTAGTCTGAAATAAATTCAAAATCAATTGAGAGCGTTTCTTAGAATAAATAAAAAAGGCAATCCTGAAAGAGAATTGCCTTTTGGAAAATAATATTTTAATTAAGTTATTTGATTAATAACATCTTCATAACTTTTTTAAGAGGGCTACTTCCGTTTAACGGAATAGCTTCTACCGAGTAGAAGTAAGCACCTGACGAAAGTGATGATGCATCAAATACAGTTTGATGATTAGATGCAGATTTAACACCTTCGGCAATATTAGCAACTTGTACGCCTGCTGCATCGTAAATTTTGATATTAACTACGCTTTCTGAAGGCAGAGTATATTTGAAAGTAGTTGAAGGATTAAATGGGTTAGGGTAATTTTGAGTTACAACAAAGGAAGTTGGACCTTGAGCGTCAACCTCTACAACTTGCGAATACTCAAAAGTACCGTCATAATCAACTTGCTTTAGTCTGTAAAGATATCTTCCTGCTATTGCAATTCCTTTATCTTCAAAAAGGTAAATGTTTTCTTCTAAAGTAGTTCCTTTTCCGGATACAAAACCTACATTACTCCACTCAATTTCTTCAACATTTGCACCGGCAGCTCTTTGAATTTCGAATCCGGAGTTATTGGTTTCAGATTGAGTTTTCCAAGTTAATAAAACCGAGCCTTCTGAGGTTGAAGCTGAAAATGATGACAATTCAACGGGAACAACTTCAATAACTTGAACGGCAATGGTTCTTTTGTGAACCGGAATAGAATTTGGTCCGGTACTTGTAACAGTTACAGTATAATTTCCTATAGGGATGGTTCCTGATGTTTTTATTCTCATCAACAACGAATCTGGCACATTTGTTAAAACATTTGAACCACTTGGGAAAACAAATTGAAATGCCCCGGTTGCAGGAGTTGGGCTAACGGTAGCGGTAAAAGTTACATTGTCTTCGTAAAGTTTTACTGCGGGAACAGTTAGATAAACTCCGATGCTGTCAGCAGCTTGTTGTAAAACTACCGCGTTTGGTGTAACTCTCATAGCATAATCGGGGAAATACCCTGTATAACTTCCGTAGTTGTTATTCCGAAAATCTGTCCATACTAACATAGAAGTATTGCCATGAGAAACAATAGCGTCATAATCACCCTGATAAACCGGTGCGGTTCCGGTATTAATACGAATTTTGAACATTCTATTAGTAATTCTTTGATTTGGTTTGAATGTTACTCCTCCGTCATCAGAATAAGTTGCATAAACATCCATACTATCGCTTAAAGCAGAATTACGGGAGTCATACCATTTTACATACAATCTACCGTTATATTTATCTGTCCAAATAGCAGGGAAGAAATTGTGGTTATTAACTGTGTTTACATCGTCGTTTACTGTAACCGGGTTTGACCAGGTAGCGCCACCGTCAGTAGAATATCTTGAAAAGATATCAGGTTTGTTACCGTTTCCGGCGGGAAAGTTGGAGGCATAAACCAAATAAAGTCTTCCTCTATAAGGACCGTAAGAATTATCAGCGGCAATCATAGGGTAAGGTCTGGTTCTCATACCTTGAATAGTTGATCTGCCGCTAATTTCAGTTCCTATAAAATTTGAAAATAGATGGCTTGACATAGCAGTGAAATTTAAGCCGGCATCTGTTGAGCGGTAAAAATTATATCTGCCCGCTGAGTTTGTACCGTTATGAGTAACCACATAAACCGAGCCGCCCGGAATATCTACCGTTCCATCTTTGAATGGACCAACGGCAACCATCATGCCCGGTAGTACTTGGTTGTTAAAGGTTGCGGTTTGCTGGAATGTAGCGCCTAAATCTGTGCTTCTGGCAAATGTTCCGTTAGGCGAAGAGATACCGGTCATTGTAGTATAAATATAATTAGAGTATGGACCGGCGCTTTGGTCGGCAGTCATCCAGTTTTTATCTCTCCCGCTAATTGCAACAACTGCGGGACCCCAAGTTTCACCTCCGTTGGTAGATTTAACTACTCTTGCACCGGTAATATTACCGAACATACTTTGATAGTAAAAATTTCCAAGGCTATCAACACATATTACGGGGTCACCTTGAACTGTGACACCGAAATTTGGGGTGATGTTATTCCAATCGTGCCCATTTTTTGTCCAATGGCCACCGTTGATGTTAAAAGCAGTAAATACCCAATTTGGTGTAATTGTGTGCATACCGATATGTGGTTCGGCAAAGTCTGTCCCTGTATTAAAATTATCCCAATCGTCAATTGTAACAGCATTATCCGTTTCGTATCTCGGCTGAAAATTATTTAACAGTTCAGGCGGGATATTATCAAAATATCTTCTTGTATCAATTTCCTTTGGTACCAACCATTGAGACATAGCCGTACCGTATAGACACAGGAATGCGATTAAAAAAAGTAGGGATTTTTTCATATTGAGCTCCGTAAATGTGGGAAAGTTATTATAATCTGATAATTCTAAAATAAAATTAATATTTTTACACTTGTAATAAAAATTTTTAGTGATGAAAGTTTATAAAAAAATTGAATTAAGTGATTTAAAACCGTTCAAAAGCGGCAAAGTTAGAGAGCTATTTGAAGCTGGCAAAAACTATGTAATGGTTGCTACAGACAGGCTTTCTGCATTTGATGTTATAATGAATCAAGGAATTCCAAACAAAGGAATTATCTTAACACAGATTAGTCTTTTTTGGTTTGAATACACAAAAGATATTGTGAAAAACCATTTGATATCCTCAAGAATTGAAGATTTTCCTGACGCTTTCAAGAAATACAAAGAAGTTTTCGAGAACCGTTCAATGCTTGTGCAAAGAACTTCAGTCATACCGATTGAGTGTATTGTAAGAGGTTATATTTCCGGTTCAGGCTGGAACGATTATAAAAGCACTGGTGAAATAAGCGGTATAAAACTGCCGCGGGGGTTAAAAGAATCTGATAAACTACCTGAACCGATTTTTACTCCTTCAACTAAAGCCGAAATTGGTGATCATGATGAAAATATCTCTCTTCAAAAAGCAACCGAAATTGCGGGAAAAGAAACTGTAGAAAAAATCAAAGAATATTCTTTAAAAATCTACAAAAAATGTTCCGATTTTGCTTTAGAGAAAGGTATAATTATTGCTGATACAAAGATGGAATTTGGCATAACCGGTTCAGGCGAAATTATTTTAATTGATGAAGTTTTAACTCCGGATTCCTCAAGATTTTGGAGCCTTGAAAATTACTCTCCGGGTGTTGCACAAAATAGTTTTGATAAACAATTTGTTCGTGATTATTTATTAAAAACCGGTTTTAATAAAAAACCACCTGCTCCTGATTTACCCAACGACATTATCCTTAAGACATCTGAAAAATATATTCAAGCATACAGTTATTTAACAGGTAAGAAGTTATTATAATGCGTCCTAATTCAATTAAAGTCAAAGAAAAATCACGATTAGAGATAGTTTGGGATACAGGTGAAAAAACCGGCGTTACTCTTGATAAACTTAGAAGAAATTGCCCTTGTGCTACTTGTAAAGAAGAGAAGGATAGTAGGGGTGAAAAATATTTCCCTGTTTATTTGAGGGATCAGACACAAATTAAAAAAATAGCTATAACCGGTAATTATGCGATAACAATTATTTGGGAAGACGGTCATAGTACCGGGATTTACGAGTTTCCGTACTTAAGAGGTTTGAGCCTGTAATGTTACTTCCAAACCAACTTACGGTTTTGAGAATAATTCTCACACCTTTTGTTGTCTATTTTTTAGTCAATGATTCAGAGTTTTATAATGAAATTGCCCTCGTTTTATATTTAATTGCAGCTTTAACCGATTGGTATGACGGTTGGTTGGCAAGAAAATTCAACTATTTTTCAAATTGGGGTAGAATTTGGGACCCTATAGCCGATAAGATATTAACAGCCGGTACCTTACTAAGCTTAGTGTATCTCCAAAAATTAATGTTAATTCCGGTAGTTTTAATTTTATTAAGGGATTTTCTGATCACCGGTTTGAGAGCCTACGCCGATTATTTAAACAAACCATTCCCCACGAGTAGATACGCTAAATTTAAGACAGTTGTTCAATTAGTGTTTATTAATTATGTAATTGTCTGTCACATTTTCGCAAAAATGAGTTTATTTCCTGTAGTTGCACAAGATATATTTAGAATAATGATTGATTATTTTTGGATTAATATTGCTTTGGGAGTGGTAACCTTAATTACATTAGATTCTGGATTAAGATATGTTTTTAAACACAAGAAATTAATTGTTCAATTATTTAGCAAGGAGAACCGGATTGAAAATTAATTTTATCGAAAATGCAGCCGGTTCAGGATTATTTACCGGTTATATTCCGGTTGCCTCAGGCACTTTTGCTTCATTAGCTGCATTGTTGATTTACCTGATTCCGGGCTTCGAAAATTTTTTTGTTATAATTCCCGCAATTGTAATTTCGATATTGTTTGGGATTAAGATTGGAGATAAGTTTGAAGTTAAATTTGGTAAAGACCCTTCCGAATATACTTTGGATGAATTTATAGGGATGTGGATAGCATTGATAGGCGCCCCTAAAAGTTTAGTGGTGTTGGTGATAGCTTTTGTAATTTGGCGGGTTTTGGACATTATTAAGCCCTCTCCTGCAAGGGAAGCAGAACAAATAAAAGGAGGTAAAGGTGTGATTGCAGATGATATAATCTCAGGCATCTATACCTTAATCATTATGCACATATTATATAAATTTATTCAGTTTTGAGGAGTTATGAACGCTCACATCATAGCCATTGGCGATGAAATATTAATTGGACAAACAATCAATTCAAACGCGGCTTTTGTTGGTAGCCGTTTAACCGAAATTCAGGTAAATGTAAAAAAAATTTCGGTTGTTGGTGATGAAATCGGTGAGATATTAGCCGAGTTCAGCGAAGTATGGTCAAAAAATGACCTGATAGTAGTCACAGGCGGATTAGGTCCCACGCATGATGATGTTACTCGTGAAGCAATCGTTAAATTCTTTAATTGCCAGTTAGTCAGAAACGAACAAGTATTAAATGACATTAAAGAACGCTTTAAGAGGTTTGGAAGATCAACTTCAAAAATAAATGAAGACCAATCTTTAGTGCCTGATATTGCAACTGTAATAAGAAACCAATTTGGAACAGCACCGGGTACTTTTATAGAAAGGGATGGTAAAATATTTGTTTCTTTGCCGGGTGTACCTTACGAAATGGAAAATATGGTAGAAAATTTTGTTGTACCCAAAATAAAGCAAAAGTTGGGGACTTCGGATAGCATTACAAAAATGTTGACTATTTTAACAACGGGAATTCCGGAATCCACACTTTTTGAAAAACTTAGTCCTATCGAAGATGTTTTACCCGGAGCAAAAGTTGCGTTTTTACCTTCTGCACAGGGGGTGAGAATAAGAATTACGGTTACTGCTTATAATGAAGAACAAGCAAACGATAAATTACTAAAACATGAGCAAAAGATAAGGGGAATTGTAGGAAGATATGTTTACGGAAAAGGAAACGAAGAACTAGGAGTGGTAGTAGGCAGGTTATTAAAGGATCGTGGTTTAACCATCTCAATAGCAGAATCTTGCACAGGAGGCTTAATTTCAAATATCATTACAAACTACGCCGGTAGTAGCCTCTATTTCGATAGAGCTTTAGTTGCATACAGCAATGCCTCAAAAGTCGAAATATTAGACGTTAGTGAAGATTTAATTCAACGGGTAGGCGCCGTGAGTGAAGAAGTTGCCGGTGAAATGGCGGCAGCAATCAGATCAATTAGCGGTACCGATATAGGATTAGGTGTTACGGGAATTATGGGACCGGGCGGAGGTACTACAGAGAAACCTATCGGAACAGTTTTTATTGCAATTGCTGATTCAAACAATACTGTTGTTAAGAGATTTAATTATGGAGATAACCGCCTTTTAAATAAAGAGCGGGCTGCCCAATCAGCTTTGGATATGGTTAGAAAATTAATATTGGGTATTTCTCTTGAAAATTAGGTCGTTTATTTGTTTTGAACTTGAAAAAGAGTTTTTGGAAAATCTTAAAGTAATTTACGATAATCTTTCAATTGGAATTCCTTATTTTAAACCTGAGCCGGTAAACAGGCAACATATCACTTTAAAATTCTTGGGAGATGTTGATGAAAGCCAAATTGAAGTAATTAAAAATGAGATGCTTGAATTAAAAAATTATCTTCCCGTGATTATAAATTTCGATGGATTTGGGGTATTTTACCGTAACGGAAAACCCGGAATTTTATACGCAAAATTCAAAAATGACGGAAAACCGGGGCTAATTCATTCTCATATCGAAAAAATTACGAGAAATGCCGGTATTCCGGATGATTCAAGAGCTTTTGAGCCCCACTTAACTCTATGGAGAATTAAAACATCTCTGCCTGAAAATAGACTTAAACCGTTTCTTGATTTTAATCCGGAAGTAACAACCGGAATCAAATTAAATAATATTTCACTGATGAAAAGTGAATTAAAGCCGGCAGGTCCGGTTTACACAAAATTATATACAATTTAGATTAAAAATCTACGGAGAAAAAATGTCTGAAAGAGATACTAAAATTAAAATGCTTGAAGAAACAATTTCTGCAATCGAAAAGGCTCACGGAAAAGGGTCAATTATGCGACTTGGTGACGGAGTAATAAATAAGGTTGATTTTATACCCACAGGGGCACTCTCTTTAGACAGGGCATTAGGAATTGGCGGAATACCAAGAGGTAGAATAACCGAAATTTATGGTCCTGAATCGAGCGGTAAAACTACCGTTTGTCTGCATGTTATTGCTGAAGCACAAAAAACAGGCGGTATAGCTGCATTTATTGATGCAGAACATGCTTTAGACCTTAACTATGCTAAAAAATTAGGTGTTGATACGGCAAATTTATTGTTATCTCAGCCGGATTATGGTGAGCAAGCTTTAGAAATTGCAGATACATTAGTAAGGAGTAATGCATTAGATGTTATAGTTATTGACTCTGTTGCCGCATTAGTACCGAGAGCTGAAATTGAAGGGGAAATGGGCGATGCTCACATGGCACAGCAAGCCAGGTTGATGTCGCAAGCATTAAGAAAATTAACCGGAGC
This sequence comes from Ignavibacteriaceae bacterium, assembly GCA_014879635.1. GTDB lineage: Bacteria > Bacteroidota > Ignavibacteria > Ignavibacteriales > Ignavibacteriaceae > BA9. The sequence goes on from JACSRR010000311.1 coordinate 7,289, forward strand.
CATCAGCCGTTCAAAAACTGCAATTATTTTCACAAATCAGCTTAGAAGTAAAATTGGTGTAATGTTCGGAAACCCTGAAACAACAACCGGCGGAAATGCATTAAAATTTTATGCCTCACTTAGAATTGATATAAGAAGAATCAATCAGATCAAAGAAGGTAACGAAATTATTGGTAACCGTACCAAGGTGAAAATAGTTAAGAGTAAAGTTGCTGCCCCTTTTAAGGAAGTTGAATTTGATATTCTTTACAATGAAGGAATAAGTAAAACGGGCGATGTGCTTGATTTAGCCGTTGAGTTAGGTGTTGTTAAAAAAGGCGGTAGCTGGTTTACATATCACGAAGACAGGTTTCAAGGCAGGGAGCAATTCAGGCAGAAATTGATTGAATTGCCCGATATGTTTAATAAATTGGCTGATGAAGTTAAAGTCAAAACCGGAATGATTGAAGCCCAATAATCACCTAATTTTAAATTATTATGATTCTGAACAAAATTATTTTGACAGCCGGTTCAGGTGCTAAATTGTTTTTTGACGAAGGTTTGACTCTCAGAATTCCTCAATACAAACTTATCGAATATTCGCTCTCTGAGGGTGTAGAAGTTGCGGTTGAAAAACTTAATGCTTTAATGAAAGAGAGTAATCTATTTTCATTAGAATCAAGAGCTCTTTATTGGATGCAATTTAAAAGGTTTTCTGAAAAAGAGCTCAGAAAAAAGATGATTAAATATATAGATGATGAAAAATCAGTTAGTGAAGTGGTTGATAAATTTATTAGTCTTGGTTATCTCAATGATCTAAAACTTGCCGAAGATTATGTTTCAGATTCTGTGAAATTTAAAAAAGACGGTGTTAGAAAAATAAGGGTAAACCTTTTTAAGAAAGGTATTTCTAAAGAAACTATCAATGAAGTACTCTCAACATTAGTTGATGAAGATGAGTTGATTGAAAAAGGAGTTGAATTAGCCCTTAAAAAACAGAAAACTTTTACCGGTAAAAATTTGGATTCAAGATCAATTACTCAGAAATTATTCTCTTTTCTGGCAGGAAAAGGATATACCACTTCTCAAATAAAAAAAGTATTAAGTGTTACCGGTGACAAAAACGCAGAGGAAATTGAAGAATGTTAAAATATTATCCCGAAAAAACTGAAGTTCCCTTTATTCACCAGTTGCTTTTAGGGGGAGTTGCACCTCGCCCTATAGCTCTTGTTTCAACAATTTCAAAAACCGGAGTAGTTAATCTTTCTCCGTTCTCATTCTTTAATACATTTAGCGCCAATCCCCCTATAATTGCATTTTCACCTGCAAGAAGAGGAAGAGATGCAACATTAAAAGACACCTATCTTAATCTGATAGAAACAAAACAATGTGTAATTAATGCCGTTACTTACAGTATGGTTGAACAAGTTAGTTTAGCATCCGCTGAATATGCTCCCGAAGTAGATGAGTTTTCAAAATCGGGATTGACAAAAGTTGAATCAGAATTTGTTATTCCTCCGGGCGTTTTAGAATCACCATTTAGATTAGAGTGTGAACTCATACAAATGATTAATTTTGGTGAAGGCGGAGCAGCAGGAAATCTTGCAATTTGCGAAGTCAAGTTAATTTATGTAGATGAAGATGTAATAGAGAACGGAAAAATAATTCCGGATAAAATAGATTTGGTTGCAAGAATGTCGGGTGACTTTTATTGTAGGGCTTCAGGTGATTCAATTTTTGAAGTGGTGAAACCGGTAGGGAAAAAATGTATAGGATATGATCAATTACCCGGTTATATAAAAGAGAGTAAGATATTGTCAGCAAATGATTTAGCAAAGTTAGCTAATGTTGAAAAATTGCCGCAATTTAATAAAATTGCAAATGAAGTTTTAAATGAAAAGCTCCCGTTGGAACTAAAAGACATTTTAATATTAAATCGATTTCAAAGACAAGGAAACTATAAAAAAATGTTTGAGAAGTTAAAAGTATTTTACCCTAATGAAACCCTGAATTCTTACCTTGATTCAGCGGCAAGCTTAGCTTTAAAAAACAACGATATTGATTATGCTTGGAGAATCCTTTTATTCAGAGGTGGTTTATGACGCAAAATCAAAAACCACTTTGGGTACCCAATGAAAAAACAATCAAAAATTCAAATATGTTCAAGTTTATGGAATATGCCGGCAATCAAACAGGCATGGTTTTTAGTAATTACGAAGAACTTTATAGTTGGTCAATTGACGACTTTGAATCATTCTGGTTGAATCTTTTTAATTATGCAGATTTCATTTACGAGGGAGAAGTTAAGACTGTAATTGATAAGTTAAAGATGCCGGGTGCAAATTGGTTTGAAGGGATAAAATTAAATTATGCAGAAAACTTATTAAGATTTAGAGCAGACAAACCCGCGTTAATCAGTTATCGTGAGAAAAACGATAGGGTAGTGATAACTCAAAAACAACTTTTTGAACTCTCCCAAAAAGTAGCATCTTCATTATTAAAAATGGGGGTGAAGCCAGGCGATAGAGTTGCAGGTTATGTAGCAAATATTCCTGAAGCTATAATAGCTATGTTAGCAACTTCTACAATTGGAGCAGTTTGGTCTGCGTGTTCACCGGATTTTGGTTTTGAAGGCGTTTTGGACCGTTTTGAGCAGATAAATCCAAAAGTACTGTTTGTGTCAGAGACATACATCTACAAGGGAATGATGTACGATAACAGTGATAATATAATGGAATTAATTGGGAATATTCCGTCTATTAAAAAAGTAATAATGATACCGGATTTTTATGTTTTTAACAATGAAGAGCCGGAAATCGTGAATTCAGAAGATGACATGTTTCTCAATTTTTACGAATTTGTTGCTTTCGGAGATGAAAGTGCAGAATTTTACCGTACTGATTTCGATCATCCGTTATTTATTATGTACTCTTCCGGTACAACCGGTAAACCAAAGTGTATGGTTCATGGACAAGGGGGAACACTTCTACAACATTTTAAGGAACTTGCGCTACACACAGACTTAAAAGAACATCAAAAGATATTCTATTACACAACTTGTGGTTGGATGATGTGGAATTGGTTAGTAAGCTCACTACAATTAGGTGCAACAGTATGTATTTATGACGGATCTCCCTCATCTCCAAATCTCAATGTTTTATGGGAAATGGCTTCAAAGGAAAAAATTAATATTTTTGGTACGAGTCCCAAATTTTTAACCGCTTGCGAAAAAGGGGGTATTAAACCTTCAGAGAGCTTTGAACTTTCTGATTTAACTGTAATTCTATCAACAGGTTCACCCCTTAGCAAGGAGAATTTTTCTTGGGTTTATAAAAATTTCACTCCTGAAGTTAGACTTTCTTCAATATCCGGCGGTACAGATATAATTTCTTGTTTTATTTTAGGTAATCCTTTGCTACCTGTTTATGAGGGCGAAATTCAATGCAAAGGATTAGGTATGGCTGTTGAAGTTTATGACAACAATGCTAAACCTGTTGTTCATGAAAAAGGCGAACTCGTTTGTACTAAACCATTTCCATCAATGCCCATTTATTTCTGGAACGACAAATATGGTGAAAAATATTTTCAATCATATTTTAGAAAATTTCCGGGTGTTTGGCATCACGGAGATTATATTTCCGTTACGCCTAATAAGGGAGTAATAGTTTACGGAAGGTCTGACGCTACTCTTAATCCCGGCGGTGTGAGAATTGGGACAGCCGAAATTTACTCAGTTGTTGAATCGATTGATGAAGTATTAGATTCTTTAGTAACCGGTTTCACACACAATAATGATGTATCAATAATTATGTTTGTTCAATTAAAAACGGGTTTAGTCCTAAATGATAAATTAATCAAAGACATAAAAGATGAAATTAGAACATGCAGAACACCAAGACATGTACCTTCCGCAATTTTTCAAGTGACAGGAATTCCGGTAACAATTAACGGCAAAAAAGTTGAGCTTGCTGTGACTAAAATATTAGCAGGCGAAAAAATTGAGAATGAAGATGCAATTGCGAATCCCGAAGTTTTACCTGAATATGTTAAGATTAGAAAATTGTTGTTAAAATAATACCGGTTAGAACTCGATAGAAACAATGGCTGTGTATATTCAAACTGGCTCATACATTTGTGAATTTTACCTAAGTCCTAAATTTTGTATCTTTACTAATTATAAAAATAAATTTCCCGAACAACGCAACATTAAATTCTATCGTTTAAGGAGTTAATATGTCAAATTCATTAGGCATCAGAGGCTACGATTTTGTCGAGTTTTATGTCGGTACCGCTAAGGTATGGGCATATTGGTTTTCGAAAGCCGTAGGAATGAAAATCGTAGCTTATGCAGGACCTGAAACCGGTGTAAAAGATAAAGTTTCATACTATTTAGTAAAAAACAATCTTAAAATTGTAGTTTCATCACCGGTTAAGCCAACAAATTATGAAATGTACAACTTTTTAACTACTCACGGTGACGGGGTTAAAAGGTGGACTGTAAATGTTGAAGATGTTGAAAAAGCTTTTAAACATGCGTTAAGTAAAGGAGCAATACCCAAAGGTACAATAAAAGAGCACAAAGACGCTGATGGTTTTGTTGTTGAGGCTTCAATAAAATTATACGATGATGCGGAGATAACTTTTTACAACGCCGATAATTACAAAGGATTATTCAGACCGGGATTTGATGAACCCCGCTTAAAAATAAATGTTGAAGCACATGAAACAGGTTTACAAATTGTTGACCATATAGTTGGTAATGTTCGTGAAAATGAAATGGATTACTGGGTAGATTATATGAACGCAGCTTTAGATATGAAAACCTTTATCGACTTTAAACCGGGTGATATAGGTACTGAATATTCTTCGCTTCTTTCTAAAGTAGTTAGAACTTCTGATTCTGTAATTAGAAATCCTGTTAATGAACCTTATTTAGGAAAAAGAAAATCACAAATCGAAGAATATATTGAAGAGTTTTGCGGAACAGGTATTCAGCATATTGCTTTAAGAACGGATAATATTATCGAAACTATTGCGGCTTTAAGAAAAAACGGAATAGAGTTTTTAGATGTTCCTTCAACATATTATGATATTTTGAAGCAGAGGGAAGTAAAAATTGACGAAGATATCGATGAATTAAAAGAGCACGGTATTCTTTGCGATATTGAAGGTAACGGTTACTTATTACAATTATTTACGAAACCTGTTGGCGATAGACCTACATTTTTCTTTGAGGTAATTCAAAGAAAATATGGCAGCGAAGGCTTTGGTAAAGGTAACTTTCAAGCTTTGTTTGAAGCTATTGAGAGAGAACAAGCAGCTCGCGGTAACTTTTAACTATTATTCAAACTTAAATTATTAAGAGGATAAAATGCCATTCTATGTAAAATTAGGTAAATTGCCCCCCAAAAGACACATAACCTTCTTTAAGGAAGACGGTGTTTCGTTGTACCGTGAAGAATTATTTAGTACACACGGTTTTTCAAGCAGATATTCGCTAAAGTATCATTATCATCTTCCCACAGAAGTTACCAAAATTAAAGAAATTAAACCTTACGAACTTTCGCCCTGGGATGAAGCACCGGTTAAGTATTACCACTTTATCACTGCAATGAAAAAATCTAAAGGTAATATTCTCACAGCAAGACAACCTTATATGTATAATCGAAATGTACTAATGTCAACTGCCGATGTAACTGAAGAAGCCGATTTTTTCTACAAAAACAGCTACAGGCATGAATTGATTTTTGTTCATTACGGGAGTGGTATAATGCTTTCCGAGTATGGTGTACTTCCTTTTAGTCAGTGGGATTACCTGTTGATACCTAAAGGAACAATTTACCAATTAAAATTTGATAATTACGAAAAAGTTAAACTCTTTATCACTGAATCAACAACCGCATTTGATATTCCGAAGCATTATAGAAATCAATTCGGGCAGTTAAACGAAGATGCACCGTACTATGAAAGAGATTTCAGACCTCCTCAATTTTTAGACCCTAAAGATGAAGCAGGCGAGTTTAAAGTAATTGCGAACTTAACTGACCGCCACTTTGAATATACGGTTCCTCACCACCCCTTTGATGTAGTGGGTTGGGATGGTTATTTGTACCCGTTTGCATTTAACATAAAAGATTATGCTCCAAAAGTTGGGCAACTCCATTTACCTCCTCCGTCTCATTTATTATTTACGACACAAAGTTTTGTGTTCTGTAACTTTTGTCCGAGGCTTTTTGATTTTCACCCACAAGCAATTCCTGCTCCTTATTTCCATTCAAACATTGATTCGGATGAGATGTTGTATTATGTTGACGGTGATTTTATGTCGAGAAAAGGAATTGTTGAGTCATCTGTAACTCTTCATCCTATGGGTATTCCACATGGACCACAGCCGGGAAAAACTGAAGCTTCAATCGGCAAAAAAGAAACCTATGAATATGCTTTAATGGTAGATACTTTTGAACCGCTCAAATTAACAACACATGTTAGAGACACAATGGTTGAGGGGTACGAGCATTCTTGGCTCGGAGATTAAAAACCGGAATTTATCAGGAGGCATTATGATTAAAATTCCCGAACATGTTCAAAATCTTGTTCCCTATAAGGCAGGTAAACCCGTTAGTGAATTGCTAAGGGAAAAGAATATACAAAAAGTAGTAAAATTGGCTTCAAATGAGAATCCTTTAGGTACATCTCCTAAAGTAATTCAAGCAATTAAAGATGAGATGGATCAGTTTAATTTTCATGTTTATACTGACCCAAAATGCTATGAACTAATTAAAAAAGTGTCCGGTTATTTTAATGTATCTGAAAACAGAATTATACCCGGTGCCGGTTCTGACACACTGATACAATATGTACTTATGACCTTCACCAATGAGGGGGATGAAGTTTTAACTTCCGAAGGTACTTTTATTGGTTGGTATGTAAATGTGAACAAATTGAACCGGAAACAAAAATTAGTGCCCCTGAAAAACTATGCTTACAATCTTGATGCCATTCTAGAGGCAGTAGATAACAACACAAAAATAGTTTATTTAGCAAACCCCAACAATCCTACCGGAACTATGTTCAACTCTGACGAATTTGAAAAATTTATGGATAATTTACCAAAAAATGTATTAGTGGTTTTGGATGAGGCTTATACTTTGTTTGCCGGATATTATCCGGGTTACCCTGACGGGTTATCGTACAATTATCCTAATTTGATTGTATTAAGAACATTTTCAAAAGATTTTGGAATGGCTTCTTTAAGATTAGGTTTTGCGTTTGGTGAGCCTGAATTAATTTCGGCAATGTTTAAGGTCAAAATGCCGTTTGAACCAACTTACCTTGCACAAAAGGGCGGAATGGCTGCCGTTGAAGATTTAGACTTTTTGCTCAAAACTTTAGAAGTTAATAATACTTCGTTAAATAGACTAAAAAAAACATTTGATTCTTTGGGTTTACAATACACAAACTCAGTAGCAAATTTTTATCTACTAATTTTCGAAAATGAAGAAACTGCAGTAAAATTTGACGAAATGTGCTTAGAAAGAGGTTTAATTTTGAGGCATGTTAAATCATTCGGAATTCCAAACGGTGTTAGAATTAATTCAGGAACTGAAGAAGAAACAGATTTTGCAATTTCCGTTATTTCGGAAGTTTATGAAATAATCAAAGAAAAAGAAACCATACTCAATTAATTAGAGCAACAATGAAATTTGTAACATATATAAAAGAGAATCAAGAAAGAGCCGGTTTACTTATTCCGAGAGGAATAATTGACATAGAAACAGCATCTCAAATTTTAGGTAGTCAGCTATCTTCTAATATGTCAGAAATACTAAATAATTGGGAAAGGGCACTCTTAATTTGTTCTAATTTTGAACAACTTGCTTTTTCCGGCTCAATTGATACTATTCCGTTAGGTTCCGTAAAATTAATTTCTCCTGTTCCGCATCCAACATCATGCCGTGATGGGTATGCTTTTAGGCAGCATGTTGAAACTGCCCGCAGAAACAGGGGGGTACCTATGATTGCCGAATTTGACCAATATCCCGTTTTTTATTTCACTAATCATAACGCCATTTTTGGTGAAGGTGAATTATTTTTAGAAACGGATCATTTTCAGAAATTAGATTTTGAACTTGAATGCGCCGTAGTTATTGGTAAAAGAGGAAAAAATGTTCGTTCCTCTGAAGCAGATTCTTATATTGCCGGCTATCTTATTATGAACGATTTATCAGCAAGAACTCTTCAAATGGAAGAAATGCTGCTTAATCTTGGTCCTGCAAAAGGAAAAGACTTTGCCACAACTTTAGGACCATATCTAGTTACTCCGGATGAACTCGAAGATTTTAAAATTTCTACACCTTTCGGAAATAAATATAATTTACAGATGAAGGCGTACCATAACGGTGAAAAAGTTTCGGAAGGAAATCTTTCTGATATGAATTGGACATTTGCAGAGATTATTGAGCGTGTATCTTATGGTGTCGAAATTTTCCCCGGTGATGTTATCGGGTCGGGAACGGTGGGAACAGGGTGTTATTTAGAGTTAAACGGTTCAAATGCGCTTATGGCAAAAGAAAAAGGAATTTCATTTTCGCCCGTGTGGTTACAAGAGGATGATGAAATTACTTTGGAAATAGACGGATTAGGAAAATTGACAAATACAATAAGAAAAAATCCTAATTCATATAGTTTATTAGGATTAAAAAAGCTCTAAAAGTGAAAACGAGCTCTTTAAACCGGTTTTTAACAGAAGCAGGTATAGAGAAGGGTTCGCATTTAATTTTACATGCTTCATTTCGCAATCTTAAAAACAATATACAGTTAAATTATCCGTTAGAATTTATAGAAACTCTAAAAAATCATGTTACCAAAAGAGGATCTATAATTGTACCGGGATTTACTTATTGTTTCGCTAGAACAACAGTTCAAAATGTATTATTCAGACGCGAACTAAAGCCTGTAACCGGAGCACTCAGCGTTGCGGTTGCCGGAGATTTAGAGTTTATCAGAACTTCTTCACCTACACACTCATTTTATATTTGGGGTAGTATTTTGCATCGAGTAAAATTTGACAATAATCCGCTAAGTCCTTTAGGGAAGGGGAGTGTTCTAGAGCATTTATCGAAAGAAAATAATTCTTTTGCATTTTTAGCAGGCGTAAATTTTTCTTCATTTACTTTTTTGCACTACTTAGAATCATACTTTCAAGTTCCTTACCTTAAATTTAATCCATGGAAAAAAATGGGGGTAATCAATCAAAGTCTTTATTTAAGCGGATTTCAACCGGTAATTGAAATTCCCGGTTGTGCTAAATCATTTACGACATTTGAAAACTACCTGCTTGAAAGTGGATTGATAGTAAAACAGAAAATGGGTGATTCTTTTTGCTATTTAATTAATTTGAAAAAATTAACTCAAAACGCAAAAGATTTTTATAAAAATGACTTCCTTAAATTATTATGTCCTGCAGATAGTCACTGTGTTTGTTGCACTGCAAGAAGAGACTTTCTAAATGAAATTAATTTTTAACCTTTTTTTTGGTTTTAACCTCTTTATAATGACAATTTCTCCTCAGAAGATAAACTTTCCCTTAATGAGTGATTCTGCTCAAGCTGTATTGCTAACAGAGTTGAAGGAGAAAATAAACTCAAATCTACTATTGGAATTATCGGATAGTACAGAGTTTTATTGGTTAGATGCTTTTTGGGCTGCTCAATTTATTCTAGACAAAAGCGATTTTGTTGTTAATTCAATTAGAAAGGCATTGATATACTCAAAAAGTTGCTCAAACAATGAATTTATTAGGGGAACACTTCAAGCCGCCTACACTTTATCACCGGTTAGTTTTGAAACCGAAATAGGAGATCTTTTAACATTACCGCTAAATAGTAAAAACTTTGCAATAGCTATTAATTATTTATCGAGAATTAAAGGGTTCACAAAATATTCTGCATTAGCTGAGGATAAGGCAAAAGAATTTCAAGATGACGCAATACTAATAGCTTTGCTAAATAATATAAAAAATAGTAAGCAAGATTTATCTGTGAATGAAATTATTGATTTGTTGTTACTTGACCCGGGTGATGTACAAGTTTTAATTTATAGCTTCCAAAGATTTAACAGGAACTACCCCGGAATCACACTTATCAAATATGGTAAGACCGGATTTGTTTATAACGAACAGGACGAATTATTTTATATTAATCAACTTGCAAGGTCAATCACAAATTTGCCGGGTTATTTAACAAACGGTAACACTCCCCAAGGACTTTTTTTTGTAGAAGATACTTATATGAGTGATAACCGGTTTATAGGTCCATCAGAGAGAATTAGATTATTTCTTCCTTATGAATCGGGTTCGAAAAAGTTTTTGAACAACTTACCTGAGTACAATAATGATTTTGATAAATTTTACACGGAATTTTTACCTAACTCGTTAAAAGACAATGTTTTTCTTTATGAATCTTTGCTAGCGGGGAAAGCCGGAAGAGATTTTATTGTTATACACGGAAATACGGTAAATCCCGGTTATTATAGAAGCGAACTGTACTATCCGAATATACCAACATTAGGATGCGTGAGCTCTTTTGAATCTTGGGATATGGACGGAAATTTGTCTTACTCAGACCAACAAAAACTTCTAAACGAGTACAAAAAATTAGGTAAACCAACAGGTTACTTCCTTTTAGTAGAAATAAACGGAAAGGAAGAACCTGTTAGTATTGAAGAAATTCAGCCCTTAATTCAAAGTCTAAACATAAAATAGTGCGTTAATTTCTTTCTCTGCGTCTTCTATGTAACGAAGATTAATAATATTTTCTTCCATTGGAATACCATCTACTATTAATCCTTTTTGATTCTGGGGTTCAGCTCTTAAAACCGTAAGATTAATTTGTTTGCCTCTAAATTTTCTTGAAGCAGAAAACTCATTCCAATAAGAGGGGAGAGCGGGGTCTATTACCATACCGTTAATATGTGGGTTGAAACCTGCAATATGATCCATACCTATTCTGAGCATCCAAACAGCTGTTCCCGTGAGCCAAGAATGTGAGGCTTGCCCTTCAGTAGGATGATCAGGAGAAGTAACATATTCGGCAAAAACATAAGGTTCAACTTCGTAAATATCAGTCCGCTGTGAAGAATTTAAAGGGAGCATGCTCCGGTAAATATCAATAGCTGAATCAACATCACCGTGTACCAAACAAGCTAATACAAACCATGAGGAGGCATGATTGAAAATTGCGCCGTTTTCTTTTTTACCCGGTACGCATCTACTAATCAAGCCTGTATTATCTTCAACTTCTGTGTATGAAGGATAACATATTTGAATACCGTTGGGTCTTAATAAAAGCTTTTTAACAGAATCAATGCACTTTTGAGCTCTTTCTGGTGTAGTCATTCCGGAAAGAACTGCCCATGACTGAGAGTTGATAAAAATTTGCCCCTGTTTAGCAGTGTGAGTGCCCAGAGGAGTTAAATCATCTTTAAATGCTCTGATGAACCATTCTCCATCCCAAGCTATTTGATTAACCGTTCCGGTTACTTTCTCAAGGTATTCAGTCCAGGTTTTTTCTCTTAAAACATCTTCTTTCAAAATAACAAACTCTAAAGTTTTTTTAATCACATACCCAAGGAAAAATGCACCCCAAATAGTTTCTCCCTTACCTTTTGGTCCAACTTTGTCAAGGGTGTCATTCCAATCACCGTTCATAATTTTAGGGATACCTCTCTCGGTAGTTGCAGAGATACAAAAATCTATTGCTCTTGCTAAATGTTCGTAAACGGTTGCTTCATTCTCATCATAAAATTTAACAACTTCGTCAAGTAAAGCAATATCACCGGTTTCATGCAAATATTCGACAATACCGAACGGAATCCACAAAGGGGTGTCAGAGTGATTAGTTTTTTCGCCCCATTCTGTAATCTTAAAATAATTGTGGAGTGTTGAACCGTCTTTAAACTGATATTTGAGTGCGTTAAGAATTCTACCTCTTACTTTTTGAGGGTGAGGGAGTAACATACCAAGAATATCTTGAAATTGATCTCTAATTCCGTTTCCGAACAATAAACCACCGTGATAATAACCGCTATTTCTTGCCATTTCATAAGTTACAGCAGCTTGGTATTGATTCCAAACATTTAACATTGCGTTAACTTTTTCATCGGGTGTATTGATAGTAAAATATGAAAGATAATTATCCCAATACTTTTTGAGTTCTTCAAATTTGGAATCTAAGAAAGGAAGTGAAGTTAAATTATCCCAATTTAAAGAGTTGAATTTGTAGTTATAATCAGAATTTTTTGGTGAAGTAGCCATAACTATTGCAAATTCAATGGTTTCGCCTGCACCTAATTTGATCTTATTTTGAAGAGCAGCAACAGGATCTCCGGCAGTAATTTCGGTATTAAACATTTTTCCTGTTTCAACAGCTTCCGGATTTGATTCTGAACGCCATCGACCAATAAATTTATCTAAACTACCGTCAAATCCGGTTACCGGTAAAGTAGAAGTAAACAACAGCTCATATTTCCAATCTAAGTTAGGTTGTTCAACAGTTACCTTTTTATTAAGTACCCAGTATCTTCTTGTACACACTAATGTATTATGTTCTTTGTCAAATTTAATATCAGTGAAGTGTTTATCGTTTGGTTGATTAATAATATCATTTAGAGCATTACCCATCATAAGTTCGGCAAACGAATAAATTTCGAGGTTTCTTGGTTTATCCGATTCATTTTTAATTGAAACTCTCCATACCTCTGCCGTTAAACCTTCCGGTACAAAATATGTGATACTTGCATTAAGACCTAAAAATTGAGTCGAAATTTTTGTGTACCCTAAACCGTGCCTGCATTCATAGTTATCGTATTTTTTATCTATTGTTGGTGCCCAACTCAGCGACCTGTATTCACCTGAATCTGCATCTTTTACCATTACATATCTGCCCGGTCTATCCCAAGGTAAACAGTTATAGCGCATTCTTGTTAACCTGTTATCTCGCGGAGTTTCAAGGAAGCTGAAACCTCCTCCGGTGTGTGAAATCAAACCGCAATAATCGGCGCTCCACATATAATTAAACCAGGGTCTCGGTGTTCTTGGATCGGTAATTACAAACTCTCTGTTATCTTCGGTTAAGTAACCGTATTTATTCTCTATCATAATTTCCTTGTATTAAAATTTTACCAATAAAGTGACAATTTCTTTCGGTTTAAGGTCTAATTTAAGTTTGTTGTTACTAATTAAATCAACCCTCTCAATTTCTTTTTCTTCTAAATCAGATACAATTACTTCTAACGGATTTTTAATGAAACTTACGCTTGATTGAATACTTTCGGAAAATGGATTGTAAACGCGCAAAGCATAAGAATTCTGAATATCATCTTCAGTTTTTTTGAATGTACTAAAAATAAGCCTGTTGTCTGAAAATTGCATAAATGAACCGGCAGGCGGTAGATTCCCTTCACATTGTCCGGTTTGAATGATTGACGGTTCCAAATTGTATTTTAACGCATTTTGGAGTACTTCACCTTCAGATATTGAGCCTTCAAAAGGGTAGAAAGCCATTTCAAAATAATTTTCGCCAAGACATTGGGCTCCTTTTTGAAACGAGTAATCTTCAACTGAGCTCGGTTGTATAATGTATTCAAACGATCTGAGAAGAGTAACGGCAAGGGTTTTTCTATCGTCGTTTAGTAATTCATATTCTTTGAGACCGTTAACTAAAATCGCAACACCGTTTTTACCGTCAGTTACAGCAGCAAAATGATGCATTGGGAAATCGTACATAGGTTGTTCAATCCATTCTGATGTATCGGGTCTTTCAGCAGATCTTTCAACAATATCAAATTGACCTTCTCCAAAATGACTATTAACATCTAAACCGGTTGGGAACATTATTCTTAGTCTGTGCGATTCAGCAGTATTATTTAATTTTACGGTGAGTTTGATAAATTTGGAATCTTTCTCTAATGTTACAAAAAGCGAAATATTTACCAAGGCATAAACAGGTTTGTTGCTCTTCCTCTCTTTTAAATTTTCGGGAAGAAGCAATTTATGTTTTATTCTGACTGTTGATCTTAACGGATTATCTTCAATGATTTTGATTTTAGCATTGGATTTTAAAGTAGTTAAAATAGGAGCAGTAGGTTTATTTACCCAAGCATGACCCGACTCTCCTTCATCGTAAAAATATGCGGAGTCTTTATAAACTTTTCCGGATATCTTGTTTTTTATAGACAGAGTACCGTTCTCTCTAACCCTTACGCGAATAAAATTATTTTCGAGAGTGATATTTCCGTCTTTTTTAGAAACTAAACCCGGTTGTAAATCAATATCATTAGAATAGTCTTCCTTGTAGAGTGGATTAACGCACAAAGTTTTATATCCGAACTCCGGAATTTCATCAACTTCAAGCAATATTTTATACCTAACCATCTTAAAGAACATAGGTCTATTGATCATTTGCTCTAAAACGGGCTCGTGTTTGTATGAATCAATAATTTTAAATGTGAGAGATTTACCGGAGCTATCTAATATTTTTAAAAATCCTTTATCATAATTTTGTGGGATATCAAGGTTTACTTCAAAAACACCTGAGGCACTAAAGGAGAGAGGATTAAACAGAGTTATAAAAACAAGTGCATCTCCGCTTGAAGCATCAAATGAAGTTTTCATATCAATACGGGAAAGAAGGTATTTAAATGCTCTTTCCTTTACGCCTTTTGCGATTTCGATAGCTTGTTTATATCTCCACATCATATCTTCGTGAATTTCATCCAAGCTACAACCGCCAATTGAATCGTGAGCAGAATTTTGTACTAAATAATCCCATCCAATGTTCAGGTATTGCGAATTGTTATCATAACCTAATATACCGGCAAAATTATAGAATGGTTCTGAATAGAATTGAATTAGATTTTCGGCAAAAAAATTAGTTTGTTTTAGGTACATTCTGGCGGAGGTTGTATATCCGTAAAGATTGCCGCTTCTTTTATCGAATTGTGCCGAGCGTCTTTCCCCTTTAACTAAGGGTAAATTTTCGGGAGTGATAGATTCCCTAAGAGCTTGTGCGTAATCTTCTAAGGTAGAATGTCTTACATCAATTCCTTTAAACTCTTTTTTAATATCTTCAATGATTTTAACAGTTTTTTCATTAGGACCGCTTGAATCGTGTCCTTCCATCCAAACTACGTGAGGGGTTGTAAAATCACCGGCTTGTAAATCAATTATATGTTCAACTGACGGTTTAATATTTTCTTTAAAGTATTGGTCAGGGTATTTTAGCATATAGTAATCTTCGTTTTTCATAAGATCATCTGCAAAGTGAAAAGGAATTCCTCCTTTTTTCCAATCATGTTCAACATCATAAGGTGTTTCATTATGAACAACAGGTCTATAAATGTAAAAGTAGAAATTGTACCGGGGCATAGTTGAAAAGCGGGAAGAAAGAGCAACCGTACCATCTG
This sequence comes from Ignavibacteriaceae bacterium, assembly GCA_014879635.1. Classification (GTDB taxonomy): domain Bacteria; phylum Bacteroidota; class Ignavibacteria; order Ignavibacteriales; family Ignavibacteriaceae; genus BA9. Next base: position 22,730 of record JACSRR010000311.1, read on the forward strand.
CACCTTCCCACAAAAATTCTGCATTGTGTGAGTCTAAAGAGTTCACACCTCTATAGAACATAATAAGTTCAATACCGAAATTTTTGTAAATTTGAGGGAGTTGTGAAATCTGTCCCCATGAAAAAGGGGAATAACCCATTTTTGAAACACCGCCGTGAGCTTTTGAGATTTTATGTCCCATTAACAAATTTCTAACAAGGTTTTCTCCGCCAACTTGAAATTGTTCAGGTAGAATGTACCAAGGACCAATTAGCAATCTATTTTCTTTCACTAAACGGGTAAACAAATCCTTTTTGTGAGGCTTTATTTCTAAATAATCCTTAACAACAATTGATTGACTATCGAGGTGAAATGCCCGGTATTTGGGATACTGTTCTAAAATTTCTAAAACTCTATCGATCATATCAACCAACATTTGCCTATTGCGTTGGAACGGAAATCTCCATTCTCTATCCCAATGAGTATTTGAAATTACATGAAATATTTTGTCTTTTCTCATAATACTTAACTTCTAAAATCTAAAAAAAATTTTTTCTCTAAAATTACTTCGGGAATTCCACCCTGGGCTATGAAAGCTGCTGCTCTCAAATTATGACCTGCGGTTTGAGCAAAAGGAACTGCAACGCACATTCCGATGCCTGCAGCCCTTATGGCAACAGATCCGCTTTCACTGTCTTCAAAACCAATTACTTTATTAAAATCTTCGCTTTTAACTCCTGTTTTATGAAGAGCAATACTGTATAAATCTCTATGGGGCTTTAATCTGATTTCGTTTGAATCCGATGCGGTAACTACAGCGTCGTAAAAATCTTGATAAGTGTTAAATAACCCTGAAATATTAGCTATGTATGATTTATCTTCAAAGAATGCATTAAGTTTTTCTCTAATTTCTGAAAAAACTTCTGATAGTACAATATTAGCTTCGTAAAATATTGAGGATGTTACAACCGAGATTTTTGCCGGATTTAAGTGGAAATATTTACAAAGTTTGGTAAAATTTTCTAAATATGTGTCAATATTTTGTTGATTAAAATCCCGGTTATCATTAATTAATAAATTTAGCCATTCTTTGTAATGAGATTCGATTTTACCTTTGAGAAGTGGGAGAAGAACCGTTATTCCGGGCATTGGAGAGATTAATGATTCACCTGCATGCAGATTGAGTTCTTTAATAATACCATCTTTTTGACCTGATAACATTCTCCACAGAATTTGATGGTATCTACAATAGTAAATATCAACGCAAACTCTCACAACTAATGACAGATCCGATAATATATCAAAATCCTTATATTGAGTTTTTAAGTCTTCAATATTGCTATCTAAATTTTGAGAAGATTCTCTGTTTGTTAGGAAATCATATAGATTTTTAAAATTTAAGGTTTTTATATTATTGAGGACTTCATTTTTCCGGTTTTCGTCATTACCGTGTTTAATAGTCCAGACTGCAGAAT
>JACSRR010000375.1 GCA_014879635.1 Ignavibacteriaceae bacterium
GTCTCGTGGGCTCGGAGATGTGTATAAGAGACAGGTATATAACTTATTGAGGATAGTTTAGGGGATGATTCACTTGATTTTCTTAGGTAACCTGCAACAATTCTTGAACAGATTGAAAGTTTAAGAATGTTAACGATACTTTTAACAGAGAGAATTGAACCGGGTATTTTAGCTGTGTGAAGATCATCAATAACATTATCAATGCTATCAATCGGTATTATATCATACGAAATTAATGATTCTTTTGCTTCCGAGACTAAATTACCGTAATCAAGAGCCTCTTCTGTATTTTCAAATGGTTTTTCATTGTTTAATAAAGTCTTGGAGTATGGTATTACTAAGAACTTTGATATTTCATTCTTAATCTTAATAAACTCTAATTTTTCTTCTATCATTTAGATGTTTTTACCTTGCTTGAATCTCCGATAATAAAATCTTCAATAGCTTGTTTTGTTTCCGGAGTGTATTGCATCAAAAAATTTGCCGTTGCGGGTAATATTGGTTCCACACTATAGTATAATATAGATTTTTTTTTAGTTTCGTCAGGAATTGCATTAAATAAAGTTAACAGATAAAAAAAACCACTAATAAAAACCAATATTTGAAAAGCTCCAAAGACTCCGCCGGCTAACTTGTTAACCAATGAGTTAACTTTATCATCGGGTTTAAACATTTTACCAAGAATTGATGCAGTTATTTGGACTAAAATAAAAATCAAAAACCCGGAAAGTAATACAGAAATTGCTAAATCAATTCCGGTAATTCCGGATAATAAACTGCCGGTTTTTTCTGCTAAGAAAATTGCTAATACAATTCCTAGAATAAACCCGGCCAATCCGAAAAGCTTTTTCAATAATCCTTCATTAAATCCTAATACAAAAGCTAAAATTAGGAGAATAGAAATAAAAACATCAATCCAATTCAACTAAAGGGTCTCTAAGTAATCTGTAACCAATTTTTTAACTAAATTTCCCTCTGCTTTTCCTTTTAACTCTTTCATAATTGCAGGCATTAACTTTGGAAATTCATTTTTTGCTTTAATTCCTAATTCACTTGCCTTACTCAATATCAAATCTTTAATTTCTGACTCGTTTAATTGTTTTGGTAGAAATTCCATCAAAATATCAAGTTCACTCTGTTCTTTTTCAGCTAATTCAATTCTGCCTGCCGCTTTGAATAGTTCAATAGCTTCTTTCCTTCTCTTTACAAGAGAATTAACCATCGATAATTCATCATCAGGATTAATATCTCTACCGGAACCACTCTTTTCAAATTCTAAAATTACAGTTTTGATTGATCTTAAGGTTTCTAATCTAACCTTCTCACCATTTTTAAGAGCAGATTTAATCCCGTCGTTTATTTTTTCTTTTAATGACATATTCAACCTTGTTTAAAATAAAAAAAGCAGGTAGTAATTTAAATACTTGCCTGCTTTCCATAAAATTTTGGATTAACTAATTTTATTCGTTGCTTTTTATGTTTGTAGAATAATTTACCCTCAAACAGTAAGCTTTTCTGAGTTCTTGCTGAATATCGGTAATAATACCCATATCAATGTTCCTGTCAACTCTCATAGATATAATAACATTAGGAACAGCCTGACGCTTATTATACATAATCGGTTGAATTTCTTCCATTTTCACCAAGTTATCGTTAATCTGCATTCTTTTGTCGTTTCCAACCCAAAGATAAGAAATCAATCTCTTATTCTCAATTCTTTCAACAGACTCAGCATCCGGAAGTTTGAATTGAACTTGAACTTCAACTTCTTTCAAGGTTGTAGTAACCATGAAGAACAAAAGAAGCATAAAAATAATATCAGGCATAGATGAAGTCGGAATACTAGTTTTACCGCTACCGGTTCTCTTTTTTTCAAATTTCATATTCTAGCCCTTTTTAGTTCCTTCAGGTTCAGCAATTGAAATAATTACCGGAATTTCTTCTCTAACTTTTTCTTGATCTTCTTTGAACAATTTATCAAACTTCTTTCCATACTTATCTTCCGAGTATTCATCTCTAGCTTGATTGAAAGCCATTTTAATCTGATCAAGTGCCAAAATATAAGTGTTATAGGTTGTTTTTCTATCTGTTTTAAGAGAAACAATCAATTTCTTGTTTTTTGGCAAACCAATTTTAGAATTAATTCTGGGGATTAATCTACTTTTAATTTGAGGTACCGGCACTTCCTCACCATCAAGAAGCACCTGCCCGTTTTCGTTAATAAGCAGAGCAGCCATTCTGTCTTTGGAAACTTCAACTTTTTCCGGATTATCAACAAATTCAGGGAGCGTAATACCTAAACCACTATCAACATCAATTGTGGTTGCAACAATGAAGAATAACAACAACATAAATGCAACATCTGCCATTGACGAAGATTGAATCTCCGGGTTTTCAGCTTTGCGTTTTTTAATTAGTGCCATTTGTCTTCTCAGTTAAATTATTTTTTAGAATTGATTTCATAAAGAGCGTCAATTAGTTCAATTGAACTCTCTTCCATATCCGCAACTAATTTATCAATCTGAGAAACAAAATAATTGTAAAATACTTGTAGAATCATAGCTACCACAAGACCGAAAAGTGTGGTTAAAAGGGCTTTTGCAATACCGCCGGCAACAATTGCAGGTGAAATTTGATTTGCTTCTTTAATAGAATCGAAAGCCTCAATCATACCTTGTACTGTACCGGTAAAACCAAGCATAGGAGCTAATGAGATAAACAACGAGATCCAGATTAATCCTTTTTCAAGGAAACCCATTTCAATTCCGCCGTAAGCCATAACAGCTTTTTCAACAGAATCTAAACCTTCGTTAACTCTGAGTAAACCTGCGTAAAAAACTGAAGAAACGGGTCCGCGTGTGTTTGTACAGACTTCTTTAGCTTTTTCAACGCCGCCTTCGTCTAAGGCTTTTTTAATGTCAATAACGAATTTTTTTGTATTTATTCGAGCACGGCTCAGTGTCCATATTCTTTCTAAGGCTACTGCCAAACCTAAAATTAATACAGCGAGTATCGGGTGCATAAATCCACCACCCTCGGTATATTTCGTAACTAACCAGTTCATAGCACCGGCATCTTCTGAAACCTGTGCAAAAATAGATGTAATTGTAGCCATTAATCCGGATACTACCATAAAGAATTATCCTCCTAAAGTGAAGTTGGGTAAATTAATAAAATTCTTTTTATAGGTTAAAATTAAACAATTTCTTTAAGAACGAAAAATAATAAATTATTATTTGTTGTTTTTATTATCGTCGAAACGATATAACAAAGTTATGATATTTCCCGAAATAAAAAAAAAGTTTTTAAACAAGTCATATACTAAATCGCCAATTTCTTCGGGTTTTAGTGCATTTTTTAATTCTTGTTCACTCATCCAAGTTCTATTTGCGGGTGTATCTAACACAGAAGGTGCAATTCCGTTTACACTCAAATTAAATTCCCTGCCTTCTAATGCAGCAGTTTGAATTAAATAATTGAGCGAACTTTTTGTTAAGCCGTAAACTGAATGCTCTTTTGTAGGAGTTAAACCCGTTAAAGCAGAAGTGAAACATATTCCACCTCCTAAACTTTGCTTTACTATTTTGATGAATTTTTTTAGAATTAAAAAATTTGTTCTCAAGTTTTTATCTAACATTTCTTCCAAATCTGAAAGTTCTGTTGCATCAATTTCTTTTCCTCCGGTATATCCCCCTATTGAACTGAACAGGAAATAGTGAGCATCTTTTTCTACCGGAATTTTTGCGAATGCATTTGTAATTGAATTCTCGTCAATTTTATCAGTTGGATAGACTAATACATTTTCTTGGTTAAGTGAATCTACATTCATGTCAAATAAATAACATTTCGTGAAATCTCTTGAAAGTAGTGTTTTTGACACTCCCCTGCCCAGCGCACCAAATGCTCCGAATATTATCAGTATTTTTTTCATTTAATATTCTCTTCAAGCATTCCGGATTCCATTGTGTTAGAATGTGCTGCAGATCCTTCATCTTTTGTGGAAGTGCCGGTTAACTTTATTTTGCCGTTTTTCATGTTTCTGAAAAGTAAGTCATCATCAATGATGTAGAAAAATTGTTTTTTAAATTCTTCAAGAGAAATACCGCAAGTAGCAGCGTATTTAGCTAATTCATGCGGATCTTCAAAATCAGAATGACTCAATCTCAACATATATCTTCTTGCTATCATAAATGATTCTGAAGAAGGATCAACCATTCTTACTTTTGTTTTTTTGGTTTTTGGATCTAAAATGTCTTTGAAATAAAGCGGGATAAATTTACCGCTTTGAATAGAAACCATTGCTGCATTTCCACCATTTAAGATAAATTGAGCCGCAGAATAACCCAAATCACGCGTGTACTCCATATCAAAAGGTATTGGATCAGCACACCTGAGTTCATAACCGATATTTTTTGCAACTATTGTTACTTTTAAGTCAAAATCTTTTAATCTTTCTTGAACCTTTGCTTTTAAAATCTCACCAAAATTCACTTCGGCAATCCGGATATTATCGTGTGCATCTCTTTCAACATTTGTTAACATATTTAGGTCGTTAGGGTCAATATGTTCAACCAAACCTTCTGCTAAAATTGCAACACCGTCAGTTTTACCGTAACTGAGTCTTTTAATAATTGCTCCGACTAAAATATCAACTACATGATTGAGTTTAAATACCGGTGACGGGAATTCTTCGGGAATAAGCGACATAGTTGCACCTGACGCTTTACCGATTCCGAGAGCCAAATGCCCTGCTTTTCTTCCCATGGTTACCACAAAATACCATCTTGAAGTTGTTTGAGCATCTACCATCAAATTTTTAACTATTTCAACACCTATGTGTCTTGCCGTTTGAAATCCAAAAGTAGGTATTCCGTGTGGTAAATCTAAATCATTATCAATTGTTTTCGGAACATGTACAACTTTAATTCTTCCGTTTGCCATTTCTTCAACTTTCATGGCACTGTACGCCGTGTCATCGCCGCCAATTGTAATCAGCTTGTCAACATTTAACCTGAGTAAAGAAGTAACGGTATTTTCGAGGTGTTTTTTATTCTTTGTCGGGTTAGCTCTTGAAATACCGATGAATGAGCCCCCTCTAAAATGAATTCTACTTACACTATCAATTGTAAGCGGTTCGGAGTGCGAAATATTTCCATCCATTATCCATTGAAAGCCATCCTTTATCCCTATTATCTCAATTCCTTCAACCGCAGCTCTAATTGTTGCACTGCTTATTACACTGTTTATACCGGGAGCAGGCCCCCCTCCTACTAATATCGCTAATTTTTTTGGGGCGATCATCTTATAATCCTTTCATATCTTATTATTTTAACAAAATCATTTTCT
>JACSRR010000060.1 GCA_014879635.1 Ignavibacteriaceae bacterium
ATTCTACCTTATAGTATGCAGATATCAGCGTTCTAATTAAAACACAAAGTTAACCATACAAAATTTGCGTGTAAAATCCGGCTGTGTGTAAATATTAAAACATACTCTGACCTTCTCCGCTTTTATACTCCAAAAGATGAAATTTATACGGTGCTAATTCAACAAACAATCCTTTTTCTCTTAACTCAGTACCGGAACGGATATAAATCTTATCGTTCATCAAATCTCTAAATAGCACTCCTTCATCGGATGAATAAACATTCAACTTAATTCTGCAAGTAGAAGTTTTTGAGGAAAGATTTGCAATAATTAACCTCACTTCACTTCCTAAGCTCCATTTCCAGCTCAACATTTCCCTGTATGATTCATCACCGTTCCCTGATTTTATTGGCTCTAATAATTCCCATTCACCATTTTTGATTACTCGCTCCTTACAACAAATTATTAATTTATCGTAAAATTCTTTTATTTTAGAGTTTTCGTTCTCTTCGGGCTCTCTTATCAGTTGAAGGGGCAATTTTACTTTTTTCCCTTCAAACTGACCGTCATAAAAGAGTTTTATACCGGGCAAAGTATAAGTTATGAGCGAAGCAATCATCGATTTTTCAACGCCCAATAAATGTACCGAACGCTCTTCGTCGTGCTTCTCTAAAAACCTTACTAATCTGTTTTGGAAAGAAATATCACTGTGCAAATGTGATTTTATCTCTGTAACAGTGTTTGCTCTAATTTTATCGAAAAGAGTTTTATCGTAAGTAAAATCAAACCCGAGCAATTGTAAATATTGTTCTTGATTCCAATAAGATTCTGCAATTGTGATAACATCAGGGAAATTTTCTTTAAGTTTATTTAGTGCAATACTCCAAAACTCTTGTGTGATATTCTTTTTTTCGCCGTTTGAAATCAATCCCTGCCATGTATTTGAAAATACGGTATTTAAGGAAAGGATTGCCATATCGCACCTAATACCGTCGCATAACGGGGCAATACTCAATAATTCATTAGTCAAATGCTCTCTTGCTTCTTCCGAAAAAATATTTACTTGTGCAGTATCACGCCACGGCGGAAAAAAGGGATCTCTACTATGAACAAAATATACTTCTGAATCAGGGAATGGCTTGAAATAAGAGAAAGGGTCATTTTCGTAATAATCTTTATCGCAATTAAGAAATATTCCGGGTTTCTCTTTTAATAACGGAGTTTCAACACAATAGTAATTAGGGAAAAAATCGAGAATTAGTTTTAAACCGAAAGAATTTAATTTCTTTTTTAATTCGATAAGGTCTTCCTGATTTCCTAATTTTGAATTGAGAGTGTATGAGTACACTGCATTTGGAGAACCGGCAACATCAGATTTTTTCCAATCTTTTAGGGCTGTTGAGTATTGTTGAATTAGCGAAGGTTCAAAACATGTTTCTTTTATAACTTTTTCACAATTTTGCCAAACTCCGTAAAGCCAAACATAATCTATCGATTTTGATTTCAGATCAATCCAATATTGTTCAGGTACATCCACAATTTTAGCTTTGAATCCGGGTTTGTCAAACTTTCTAAGCCAAACTCTCGTATTTACTTCATAAATAGCTAAGTTTTGAATCATCCGCGCCTCAATTTTTAAACGGAAGAATATTTTTAACTTCCGTTAATATAGTAAATATACTTTCTATTTGGAGTTGTTTATTTGGCAAGAATTTAATTTTATTTTTCGTATTTTATTCTGCTTTTAAAGTTACTTCACTTCTCTTAAGACTGTCTTTAAGCCGTTTTGTTCCCTTATTATTTAATGTTTCGTAGTTTGAAGATAAAAGAAAGTTCTTTGTTCTTAGTCCCGAGTTCCGGTCGGGATTACCGTGCCCTGCGCCCTCCCTTCACTGCGCCCTGCGCCTCCCTTTACTGCCGCCCTGCTTCTCTCCCTTTACTGCGCCCTGCGCCTCTCCCTTTACTGCGCCCTGCGCCTCCCTTCACTGCCGCCCTGCGTCTCTCCCTTTACTGCGCGCCCTGCGTCTCTCCCTTTACTTCTTTCTCCCCCATTGGGATTACAAAAAAAAAGGTTGCCCGGTTTAAGGCAACCCTTTGCTGCAACAAGCAATCTAATTATTCAAATTAGAATGTCTCAAGATCGTTGTTCATATCAATACTTCTTTCACGCTCTCTTTTGAAACTGTTAAACATATATTGAATGCCTAAATAAACATTTCGTGATTCCCATTTCCTATCAGAGGTTAACTGAAAACCGGGAGCTGAAGTAACTGAATTAAATTTCATTGTATCAAAAATATCGCTAAATCTTAGTGTTAAACTTAAATTTCCGTCTAAGAAATCTTTTCTGACTGCAAAATCAGCCGAATAATTTTCCTCTGTTCTGCCTTGAATAGTAACATTAGGAGCATTGTAAAAGAACATCATCTGAAATTGATAGCCATCACCTATTGTCAAATTTGCCATTACTCTTGCGTTCCAGCTGTAATCTTCTCTTGCCGGATTTCTCAAATTAAAGGGGTCTTCAAATTTGGTATTGAAATAAGAAAAGTTAGGGCTGATTCTGAATCCTTTAAATAATTCAGTAGAACCGTTTATTTCAATACCATAAGATTGCGATTTAGCCACATTTCTGAAAGTTGTTTCTGTAACTCCGTCAGGTCGCATAGATGTTACCGAACTAATAATATCATCAGTATTTCTAAAGAATACTGTTGAGTTTATCGAAGTTTTTCCGATAAAGTTTGAATATCCTAACTCTATTGAGTTTGTAAACTGTGGCTCTAATTGCGGATTACCAAACGAAATATTTAGAGAATCGGAATAATCTACATACGGATTTAATTGACGGGGATGTGGTCTGTCAACTCTTCGGCTGTAATTTAACCTAACTTCTTGAACCGGACCTAACTCATAAGCAAAAAATACTGACGGATACAAAGCAAAATAATCTGTTCCGAAATTTGGTGTATTTGCTCCGCCTTGAGCATCGATATTTGCCTGTTCTGCTCTTAATCCAAATTGATATTTTAGCTTTTCTATACTCGAAGTAAAAATAAGATAACCGGCGTGAATTTGTTCATCGTAAGTTAAATTAATTCCTTTTGAAGGATTAGGTGCTAATGAACCGTCTATTAATACGGTAAAATAGTCGTTTTTAAGGGTAAAATCTCTAAAAGACGATTTAAATCCAGTTTCAATTTTTGAACTCTCAAACAATCCTTGAGTGTAGTTTGCTTGCGCCACTATCATCTTGTTATTGTTTCGTGATTCCGAATTTTCTTGAGTGAACGGATTTGCATTAAAAAACTCTAATCTGCTGATTTGGTCTCTATCCATTTTATTATCGGAAAAAATAAAATCTGCCGAAAACTCTTGATTTTTATCGGTAAATGTTCTTACATAACTCATCATAGTTTGAAAGGAGCGCATATCACGGCTACCTTCGCTGTATCTTCTGTAAAAATCAGTTTGAGTTTGTGCAGCATCCGAAACTATGTTATTAATTGTGTTTGCGTTTTCACCGCCAAAGTTTCTGAATTGAAAATTAAATGAAAGTTTATCGAAATCACCCGGTAACCAATCCATATTAAATTTCAAATTATGCGAACCTCTTCCAAAATTTCCGCTCGAATTTTGAAACAAGTACGGAGTTGAAGAAGAAAGGTAATTTTCACGACTGCTGGTTGAAGAACTGATGTTGTTCCCCATTCGCATATCATAGCTTAAATTGAAGTTTAATTCACCCTGCCTCATATTCAGATTAACCGAAGAATTGTAATTATCGCCCGTACCGGCATTTGCCGAAACCATGCCATTCAAACCGATATCGGTGTTTCTCTTTAGTTTTATATTAATTATTCCTGCAGTACCGTCAGGGTCATATCGTGCAGAGGGATTGGTTACAAGTTCAACTGCTTCAATAGAGCTTGCAGGAATTTGAGCAAGAATATCGCCTTCAGAAATACCGGTCATACCGGCAGGTTTACCGTCAATTAATATTCTAATATTAGGATTACCTCTTAAAGATACTTCGCCCTCGCCCGAAACGGTAACTGATGGGATGTTTTGCATAACATCAAGCGCAGTACCGCCGGCAGCAGTAATCATTTTCTCAACATTTATAACCTTTTTATCAAGATTACTTATAATTGCTTCTCTATCAGCCGTAACTTGAACTTCACCAACGGAAATTGAAGCCGGAAAAATGTTTACAACACCTAAATCAACAAGGGGTTTTTGAGGGAAAATCAAAAGTGTATCAATAAAAACTTTTTCGTATCCAATAAAAGAAATGCTCGCATAATAAACGCCGGGCATAAGCTTATCTATTAAAAACTCTCCTGATTCAGTTGAAACGGTACCGGTTGTCATTGAAGAATCTCTTAAGCTGAATAATACTATGTTACCGTACTCAACCGGTGATTTAGTACTTCCGTCAATCAGTACGCCTTTAATAGTACCGATAGGTTCAGAATTTCCGCCGCCTCTTTGTCCGCCGCCGCCTCTTCCTTGAGGAAAAGCTGTTATAAATAAAATAAGTAGTAATATTGTAGTTAGTTTCAATCTCATTTTCTATCCGAATTGTTTATGTTTAGACAAGTTTAATCACCTTATGGTTTAATTCTACCAATTTTAACAGCTTTAATCCTTGTAATGTTCCGAAGTTAGTTTTTTCTTTAATACGATAATATTTAGTCAATCAAATAGCAAAATTTGTTTCACAAAGTTTTGCTGATTATCCTGTTTTTTAACCGCTTATAACATAAAAGTTAAAAATATTCATTTTTTTAACTGATTTTACTATTACAATTTTACCGAATTTTAATTTTATCTATAATGGAAACTCAAAATTTTGACCTAAATAGTCTAAGAATTGACCGTTCTTTTAAACAAGACCCTAATTCGAACTTTAAAAAAATCTTAAAATTTGCGGCTGTTATTGCCGGCGTAATTCTAGGGTTGTTTTTAATAATCTTCCTTTACAATCAATTTCTTGCACCGGTTCCCGAAGTTAAATTAATTACTGCTGCAAGCCAATCTCAACAACAAACTAACACTACTTTAACTGCAAGCGGTTATGTGGTTGCTCAAAGAAAAGCAGCTATTGCCTCTAAAGCTACGGGCAGGTTAATTTATCTCGGCGTTGTTGAAGGTGATAAAGTACTTAAAGGGCAAGTTATTGCAAGAATTGAAGATAGCGACATTTTAGCTGTTCTAAATGAGGCTAAGGCTAATCTCAATTTTTATGAAGCCGACCTTAAAGAAGCCGAGAATAACTTTAAGCGACAACAAAAATTGGTAAGCGAAGGCGCCTCAACCCCGTTTGAGTTAGAGAGAGCAGAAGCAGTTTATCTAAAAACTTTAGCTGCAATTGAAATGGCGAAAGCCTCTGTTAAAACTGCCGAAGTTAATCTCGAAAACACGGTTATTAGAGCCCCTTTTAACGGTACTGTACTCACTAAAAATGCCGATATTGGCGAAGTTGTTGCGCCGTTTGCTGCAAGTGCTTCTTCAAGAGGTGCAGTTGTTACTATTGCAGATATGAACTCTCTTCAAGTTGAAACAGATGTTTCTGAATCAAGCATTGAAAAAATTCTTCCCGGTCAACCGTGTCTTATTGTTCTTGACGCTTACTCTGACCAAAGTTACTCCGGGTTTGTTGATAAAATTGTACCAACAGCCGACCGTTCAAAAGCAACCGTAATGGTTAAAGTCGGTTTCAAATCTTATGATAGCCGCGTTTTACCTGAAATGAGCGCCAAGGTTTCTTTCCTTTCGGAAGAAGTTAAAATTGACAATTCCGTTAAACCTCTTCTCCTCATTCCCGGGTCTTCAATCAGAGCTAAAGACGGAAAATCTTTTGTCTATTCAGTCAAAGATAGTTATGTAGTTGAAATTGAAGTGCAAACCGGCAGTAAGTTAAATGACTTTGTAGAAATAGTTTCCGGCATCAAAGACGGTGATAAAATTATCGGGTCAATCAGAGATGAAATTGTACCCGGCTTAAAAGTAAAGACTAATTAAGGAATTAAAATGAAACCTATAATTGAAGTTCAAAATCTTAACAAGGTTTACAAGAAAAGCGAAAACGAGATTAAAGTTCTAAACAACATTAATATTACTGTAGGCGAAGGCGAGTTCCTTGCGTTGATGGGTCCCTCGGGCTCCGGCAAAACTACTCTTCTAAATTTGATTGCAGGTATAGATAAACCTACAAGCGGAAATATAGAGGTAAAAGGTGTAGATATAACAACTTTTGGCGAATCGGCTCTTGCAAAATGGCGTTCTTCAAATATTGGGTTCGTCTTTCAATTTTACAATTTGATACCCGTTTTAACTGCTTTCGAAAATGTTGAGCTCCCACTCCTATTAACTAAATTAAATAGAGCACAAAGGGTAAAACATGTTGAAAGCGCCCTTAAAGTTGTCGGGCTTGGAGATAGGATGTCGCATTATCCTAAACAGCTCTCCGGAGGGCAGGAGCAAAGAGTGGCAATAGCACGGGCAGTTGTTACTGATCCGCTTATTATTGTTGCCGATGAGCCAACGGGTGACCTTGATAGAAATTCAGCCACCGAAATTCTAACTCTCCTTGAAAGGCTTAACAAAGAATTTAAAAAAACTATCATAATGGTAACTCATGACCCACATGCCGCAGAAAGGGCAAGCAGGGTACTTCATCTCGAAAAAGGAGATTTGGTAGATAACTTATGAAATTCTTCAAAATTATATTAAAAAATGCTTTTCGTCATAAGTTAAGAACTCTTTTAACTATGACAGGTATTGCAATTGCTATTATTGCCTTCGGGTTACTGCGTACAGTTTTAACTTCTTGGGATGCTCAGGTAGAAGTTTCCTCCTTAAACAGATTAATAACCAGACAGGCGGTTTCTTTTATTTTCCCCCTTCCTTATGCCTATAAGAATAAAATCGAAGCTGTTGAAGGCGTAGGAACGGTAACTTTTTCTGCTTGGTTTCAAGGAGTTTACAAAGACAAAGACCATTTCTTTCCGAGATTGGCTATTGACCCCGAAACCTATTTCGATGTTTACCCGGAATTTCAACTCACTCCGGAAGAGTTTGAAACATTTAAAAAGGAGAGAAATTCTTGCGTAATCGGTAGAGATATCGCCAACCAATACAATATTAAATTGGGCGATATTATGTCTATTGAGGGGGATATTTACCCCGGTCAATGGGATTTTGTAGTTAGAGGAATTTATCAGCCCAGAGATAAAAGTACAGACGGTACGGGTATGGTTTTTCATTGGAACTACATCAATGAGAGAGTTAAAGAACAGTATCCGGATAGAGCAGGGTATGTAGGCTGGTACACTGTTGCATTAAAAGACCCCGATAGAGCGGCAGAAGTTTCGGAAAAAATTGATAACCTTTTCAAAAATTCACCTGCCGAAACCAAAACCGAAACAGAGAGAGCGTTCTCGCAGAATTTTATGGCAGCTTTTAGTGCAATTCTTACCGCTATGGATGTAATGTCGTTTGTTATCGTAGGAATAATAATGCTTGTGGTTGCAAATACGATGATAATGTCAGCAAGAGAAAGAACAAAAGAGTATTCAGTACTAAAGACAATAGGATTTTCGGCAAAACAGCTTTCGCTTTTAATTATCGGAGAATCAGTTTTAATTTCTTTTCTTGGCTGTGTAATAGGTGTACTTATGTTGTTTCCTGTTGTTGGCGGGTTTGAGCAATCGATTCCTAAAAATGTGTTTCCCGTATTTTACTTGGCTACACGAACGGTGGTAATTTCCGTAATAGCGGTTATGCTTGTTGGTGTTGCCGCGTCTATTTTCCCTTTAATGAAAGCCTTAAAAACAAGTATTGTTGACGGCTTTAGGTATTCAGGTTAGGAGATACAAATGGCTATTCCGTTAAAATACACATTTAAAAATTTTCAAAATAGAAAAACCACAAGTATAATCACACTTGTAGGTATAGCGTTAGTAGTTTTTGTTTTTGCAACCGTATTAATGATGGCTTACGGCATCCAAAAAACGCTTGTATCAACCGGTTCTCCCGATAATGTTATAATATTAAGAAAAGCGGCAAACGGTGAAATTTCGAGCATTATAGACGGAGAAACTCAAGCAGTTATCAGAACACTTCCTCATATTGCTAAAACTTCCGAAGGCACTCCGGCTCTTTCGGGTGAAGCAGTAAGCGTTATTAACCTTGAAAAACAAGGCGGGCTCAGTAATGTAACTGTTAGAGCAGTTTCGCCCGAAGCACGGTTTCTAAGACCTCAAATTAAGTTAGTAGAAGGTAAATGGTTCAATCCCGGTTTAAAAGAATTGGTGATTGGTGAATCTGTTCAAAAAAACTTTACCAATATGGAAATAGGTTCTAAAATAAGAATCTCGGGTGAAAATTGGACTATCACCGGTATTTTTGATACTGACGGCAGCGGATTTGATTCAGAGATTTGGGCAGATGCTAAAGAGATGTTGAATGCTTTGAATCGCGGTAACTCCGTTTCTACATTAACGCTTAAATTGGATGATATTGAAAATTTCGAAAAATTTAAAATGGCGTTTGCAGCAGATAGGAGATTAACTCAGTTTGAAGTTAAAGGAGAACAGCAATTCTTTGAAGAACAATCCGAATCACTAGCAATGTTTATCAAAGTTCTCGGAATTTTTATAACTGTTATTTTTAGTTTTGGTGCTACAATTGGGGCTATGATTACCATGTACACATCGGTTGCAAACAGAACGGTTGAAATAGGAACTATGCGGTCATTGGGCTTTTCAAGAAGGAGTATTCTTACTGCATTTTTGTTTGAATCTCTTCTAATTGCTTTAACTGGCGGGTTAATCGGTATATTTTTTGCCTCATTTATGCAGTTTTTCCAAATATCAACAATTAATTTTAACTCATTTGCAGAATTGAGCTTCAAATTTGCCTTAAATCCGGATATAATTATTTCATCGTTAATTTTTGCAGTTGTAATGGGATTTTTAGGGGGTTTCCTCCCCTCTGTTCGTGCTGCAAGAATGAAAATTGTAAATGCTTTAAGATCAAGCTAATTTTTTGATTCCGGACAGTTTTTGAATTTTAACCGCCGGTTTTAGATTAGTAGGGACGAATCGCAATGCGTCTCTACTAAAATTTTCTCTTATAGAATCAAAGCCGGCCAAGTAAAAACACCGGTCAGTCAGCGTAGTCAAAGCGCCGGGTGTTTTTCTAAACTGTTGTATAATAATAAATTAAATCGATTATTTTTCTTTTTCCTGACACTTCAAACTCAGTATCCGGGCAGGTCTTGTTTTTCTACCCCGGGCTTTTACTTGTTTTCACTATACAGGAACTTATTAAATTTTGTGTAGTATTAATAATTGAGTAACTTTGTATAATATAATTATAAAATGAGGTCTTCATGAAAATGAGTTTATTCTTAATTGCCGTATTGATGTTCTTTATCGGCTGTTCAGATTCAGATGCGAACGACGGTACTAAGAAATTATCTGCTGCAGTTAAAGTTAATCCCGAAACGCTTACAGATATCGGCGATTTTACTCTCCCCGGTTCTGACGGTAAATCACACACTCTTTCAAGCTACAAATCTTCGAAAGGAATTGCGCTAATTTTCGTTTCTACCGAATGTCCTGTTTCTAACGCTTACAACAATAGAATGATGGATATTTATAACGGTTATGCCGCAAAAGGTATAACTATTCTCGGTATAAATTCTAATCGCGAAGAAACTATGGAT
Organism: Ignavibacteriaceae bacterium; assembly: GCA_014879635.1. GTDB lineage: Bacteria > Bacteroidota > Ignavibacteria > Ignavibacteriales > Ignavibacteriaceae > BA9. Next base: position 9,716 of record JACSRR010000060.1, read on the forward strand.
GAAATTAAAGCTCACGCCGCTGCTAACGGACTGAATTTTGTCATTCTAAAAGATGAAGGAAGCGTTGTTGCCGATAAATTGGGTGCCTCCGTTACCCCTGAAGTTTATCTCCTTGATAGCAGTTTAAAACTCGTTTATCACGGTAGAATTGATGACTCAAGAAGACCCGAAGAAGTATCCGTTAAAGATTTTCAAGCTGCTTTAGACGAACTTCTTGCTGGTAGAAGAATTTTGACCCCAAAAACTAAAGCCTTCGGCTGCACAATTAAACGCTAATATCCGGATTGTTTTTAAAAATTCTCCCCCTCGTTTTTCTACTTTTTTCGGCTCAAACCTTGTTTTCGCAAGATTACAAGGTTGAGCCTATTAATTTAGACGGACTTCAAAAAGTAATTTCAGACGCAAAGGGAGAAGTTTTAGTCCTAAATTTTTGGGCTACTTGGTGTGTTCCTTGCAGAGAAGAATTTCCCGATCTCAATAAATTAGCCTCAAACTACTCTTCAGTTACTGTAGTAGGCATTTCAATGGATTACCCCGATGAAGTACAGTCTAAAATTATTCCTTTCCTTAAAAAAGTAAAAGCCGTTTTCGTTAATTATGTCGGAAAATTTAAGAATGACGAGCAGATAATAAACTATATTAACCCTAATTGGAACGGTGCTTTACCTTTTACCGCAATTTATGACAAAAACGGCAAGCAGTTTGCATTTAAAGAGGGCAAAATTTCTTATAAAGAACTCGAAACCCTAATAAAATAGTTAAAAGCTCTCTAATTCTTTTCCTTTCATCAATTTTTCAAATCTAATTTTTACTCCCTTATTGAATCATAAAGTTTGATCAACACCTCAAAACAAAAAACAATTTATAGAGCCACTTAATTTGGTTAAATTTAACATCTACAATTAAGAAAATTGAATTAATAATGCCAGATTCTTCATACTTTGATGTAATAATTCTTGGAGCGGGAGCAGCCGGTTTAATGTGCGGATTAACTGCTGCGTCAAGAAGTAAATCGGTCTTAATTATTGACCTCTCTGATAAACCGGGTAAAAAGATTTTGATTTCGGGGGGTGGCAGATGTAACTTCACAAATTTGAATGTCACACCCGAAAATTATCTATCAAGTAATCCAAACTTCTGTAATTCTGCACTCAGCCGGTACACTCAATATGATTTTATCGATCTGGTTGAGAGACACAAAATTGCCTATCATGAAAAAACTTTAGGACAATTGTTTTGCGACGGTAAATCTTCCCAAATATTAAATATGTTGCTTGAAGAATGTACCGGGCGCGGTGTGAAAATCTTTTTAAATACAACCGTTCTTGAAATTTCGAAAAGCGATGTTTTTAAAGTTGAAACTACGCAGGGATATTTTACCTGCTCATCTTTTGTTGTTGCTTCCGGCGGACTTTCTATTCCAAAAATGGGTGCCACAGGCTTCGGATATGAGATTGCAAAAAAATTTGGATTAAATATTATTGAACCTTTCCCCGGTTTGGTGCCCTTAACATTTGAAAAGAAAGTTTTGAACACATTTAGCGATTTACCCGGTGTTGCTTCAGATGCTATTGTAAGTAACGGGAAAATTTCTTTTAAAGAAGCTGTACTTTTTACGCACAAAGGCTTGAGTGGTCCTGCAATTCTTCAAATTAGCAGTTATATGAAACCCGGTGATTCTGTACATATCAACTTTTTCCCGGATAAAAACTTAAAAGATTTGCTAATGGAAAAAAGAAAGAATGAGCCAAAATCTGATATTCCCACTATTCTTTCTGAAGCAGTACCCAAAAGACTTGCTTTAAAAATGGCTTCATTTCACGGATTGAACAAAAAATGCGGTGAAATAAACAATCACTTAATTGAAACATACTCCGAAAAGCTTACTAAATGGCAATTTCAAACCGAATCAAACGAGGGTTTCGATAAAGCAGAGGTTACTTGCGGTGGTGTTGATACCAATGAACTCTCTTCTAAAACTTTTGAGTGTCGAAGTGTTAAAGGATTATATTTTATCGGCGAAGTTTTAGATGTTACCGGGTGGCTTGGCGGTTACAATTTTCAGTGGGCTTGGTCTTCGGGCTATGCTGCAGGTAATGCAGTTTGATCTTCTAATTGATTTAATTTATATTACCGTGCTAACCTCGTCTCATAGAAGTAAATAAAAAACCCGCAGAAAGTACTGCGGGCTTTTAGTTAGTTTAAATTTATATTGTTAGTCAAACAGGTCGTCTATTACTCTACCCGTTGTGGCATTTGGCTGAGTAATTCCTAGAATATTTGATATAGTTGGAGCAATATCGGTTATCGAATAAAACTCGGCCGTTCTGCCTTTAGTAATTCCGTAACCATACCATAGAAGCGGTGCGTGAGTATCGTAAACATAAGGCGCTCCGTGAGTTGTACCTACAGGATTCCTGTTTATCCATCCGGGTTTGCTCATAACAAGTAGATCGCCGCCTTTTGTGCGGTGATACCCCATATAGTAGCGGTGTTTTATAGGGTCTCCGGGATTACTAAAATAGAGAAGTTCTGCAGGTGTTAGTACATCAAATACAGATGGATGCGCTAACAGTGCTTTTTTTGTAGCTACAATAACATCTTCCTTTTTGAGATTATTGTCTGCAATTTTTTGGTCATCAAAATAAATATGGTCGTTAATAAATATTTTAACTAAACCATTATCAGGGTTTGAACTCTTAAAGAGAACATCGTTAAGTACGCTATTGCAATGAGAAACTACTTCGTTACTTGTAAAATTACCCCCTTCAATACCTTGTTGTAACAAATAATTTGGGATTTCGGCAACTCCATGGTCTGAAGTAATCATGAAAGTGTAATTTTTACCGAATCTTTGGTCTAAAAACTCAAGCAATCTTTGTATTTCACGGTCTAACCTTGCATAATTATCAGCTAATTCATAAGATTGCGGACCGAAGAAGTGCCCGATGTAATCAGGTGTAGAATAACTGATTACAATCATATCTGTAAATTCATTCTGCCCTAAAAATTCGCCTTTAATTGCTGAAATTGCGAAATCGGTTGTTATTGTATTTCCGTAGGGAGTAAATTTAATCAAGGAGAAATCGGTTGAAGCTTTTCTAATTTCCGATAGATAATAAGGAAATACCGATGCAGTAGTGCCTTTTAATTTTTCTTCAAATTTCATATCGTCAGGTCCGCACATTGAATATGCAGATTCGGGATATAAGAGAGTCCAAGTGCTATCTAAAAAGGAGTTAACCGCTTTTTGGTCGTTATAAACTTGAGCCCAATCAGGCAACGAAGTTAAATAAAAGGAAGAAGTAATCCAATTACCGGTAGAATCATCAAACCAATAAGCAGCATTTGCAGCTCTGCCGGTTGATAAAATTGCTCCTCTGTCTTTTAATGCAACGCCAATAACTTTTGAACGAAAACCGTTAGAGATTCTTAGTTCATCACCCACTGTAGTTACGGTTAAATTTTTCGGTGAAAATAAGCCGGCTTTATGAGAACCGCCTACAGATTGAACAAATTGGTCTTCGGCGCAATATAAAACTTTATCGGTTGCCTTATCATAATAGTAATTTCCGATTATTCCATGCATCATTGGAGTTGTACCGGTGAAAATAGAGGTGTGCCCCGGTCCTGTATAAGTCGGTACATAATTGTAATGCACATTTGTACAATTAAACCCGTCTTTCATTAATCTTTTGAATCCGCCATCTCCATAAAGAGGGTAGAACTTCTGCAGATAATCATATCTCATTTGATCAACAACAACGGCAACAACTAATTTATTTTCTTTAGTCGGTTGCGAATAAATTATTCCCGAAAGAATAAATAAAAATGTTAGAATGCTTGTAAGAGTTTTCATAGTAATAATTTTTAATTCTAAAAGTTAAATTTATTGATTACTTTGCAATTTAACTGTTAAATAATTAATATCAAATCTTTTAAGGAAGTAACCAGCTGTTTTGACTCTAAATTGAGTGTTTTGGGAAGTTTGAAGTAGAAAAATGTAGTTAAATTCCTTGCACTTTGTCCCAAGTTCCGTCCCGACCCCGGCACCGGGATTGCTGACACCAAAAATCCCTTCATATAAAACACCGTAGATTAAGTATAGTCGAAATCTGAGGAGTTTTCCTAAATTTTAGAAGCGAAACGCATTTAACAGATCTCCCGATCCCGACTCTTGTCGGGATTGTCGGGAACGCTGACAACTGACAGTAAACAGAAATCCTGACTAAACCAAGAACTAAGACCGCTAACGCTAACAGTTCGCTCCACTTAAAGTGAGCAGTATTTCTGACCGCGTCGGGACTAAACTAAGAACTTTTTTTTGCGTTTCGCTTTTTAACCCTGAACCTCGAACTCCGAACTTCGAACTTCGAACTTCGAACTTCGAACTTTTTAAGTTTCACCGTTATTTAATTACAGCAACTTTGCCCGTTCTAATATTACCGCCGGCATTCATAACCGCTACATAAATTCCCGAAGATAAATCACCTGTTTGAATAGAAACTTCATGAAAACCGGGATTAATTCTTTCGCTCAAGAGAGTTTTAATTAACACACCCGAAACATCGTATAATTTAATCTCAACCAAACATTCTTCCGGAATTTCGAAATTTAATTTAGTTTCATTTCCTGATTGTACGGGATTAGGGTATGTTTTCCCGAGTCCATATTGTTGAGGTAACTCACCGGCAAATACTTCAACGCTTTCCGAATGCTCAAATGTACCGTCATAATCTACTTGCTTAAGTCTGTAAAGGTAGAAGTCGGCATTTTGAATCACATCGATAAAAGTGTAATCTAAAATACCGGTTGATGAGCCGTAGCCTTTTACGAAACCCCGTTCTTCCCAAATACCGGGAGATTTTTTTGAAGTCCGTTCAATATAGAAGCCTTGATTGTTTAATTCGGTTGCGGTTTGCCACTTTAGGAAAACTTTTTCACCCGAGGCTTGAGCTGTAAAACTAACTAATTCAACGGGCAGAACTGAATTTAGGTTTACAGTTTTGAGTAAAATTTTGTTACCCGGGTCAAAAGAAATTGTACCTGCACCCTTTGAATAATTGCTGCTGAAATAAAACATTTCGTCATTCTGACTGTGACTAACGGTAAAAATATCTGATGTGTTATCCGGGTAAGTTACTTTAAATTCGAGAGGCATAGTGAAAAACTGTCCCGAAGGATTATTTTGCCCAACCTTAATACCATAAACATAATTATCGCCGCTTATGTACCTGTACCACTCAATTTGATAATTTGGGTGATTAGGATAATAGATCCACTGATTAAAGAAGAAACTCAGATCCCAAGCAGCGGCAGTTGACATTACCTGCATCAAATTTTCGATTGTTGCTGCTTTATATTTATATCTGACATCTGTTGCGTATGCTTTAATTCCTGCGAAGAAAATTTCGTCACCCAACATTTCCCTCAACATATAAAGAATACATGCAGATTTACGGTATGTAATTGCAGTGTTAAAAAGTACCGATGTTGAAGGTGTGTTTATAGCCCAATCAGGATTCGAAATTGCCCATCCGGGATTGTTGTTAAAATATGAATTAGCGTAACTTTGAATGCGTGTTCTATATTCTTGTTCGCTGACGGTAAACTCCCGCCACAAAGCTTCAATATATGTTGCAAAACCTTCATTCAGAAAAATATCTGCCCAGCTGTTCGGACTAATCATATCTCCAAACCACTGATGTGCCGCTTCATGAACAATTAATAATTCAGTCCAACAATTAGGACACAAACTTGTAAGCGTCTGGTTCTCCATTCCGCCCCATGTAAACTGGCTATTTAATGTAGCAAAACCGTTCTTTTCAAAAGGATGAGGACCGAATTTATCAGACATCCACTCAAACATCGGAATAATCATATTTCTGATTGCTGTTGGAATTGTTTCACCCGGATTTGAGTACAATCTGATTGGCGTAACATCCGAAGGGTTGTATGATGGCGCCCAATTAATTATTTCGAGGTTATAATTTACTCTTGCCGAAATTACCATTAAGTAGGTGGCAATCGGGTCTCTGCTTATCCATCTATAAAATATTTCGCTGCCGGTGTTAATTGAATCGGCTAATCTTCCGTTTGAACCCAATTTAACAGTTACGGGAGTGCGAGCTGTTAAGTCTAAGGTTGCTTTGTCGTAGGGTTTATCCCAACTTGGGAACCACTTTCTAGCACCTTCGGGCTCACAATCGGTAAAAACGGTTCCGCCCGAGGCGTAAAATGCATTATCGTTCACATTTAAGTGCCTGTAAAAAATTGGCAGGGTAATGATTTCGCCGGGGGAATAAACTCTGTCCAAATTAATAGTAAGAACATTGCTTAAATGAGTGAAAGAAGTTCCTGGGGCAAGAATTGAATCGATTACCATCGAAGTATTTACTGCATCAAGTTTGATTGACGAAAGTGTTGAATCAACTCTGAAAGTAATTGTATTCTTACCCGTAAAAGATTTAGGATAAGGTGAAATAAAGCAATTGTAAATATCTAACTCTAATTTATAGTTTAGAACATCAAAGGAATGAACTGTTGCTTCCGAATAATTTATCGAAAGGGGTAAGTTCTTTGAGTTTATTTTTTTGTGGCTGCAATATTCAAAACCATTTTCTTGAGGAATGATGAAGAAAGGGAGTAAGATTAATAAGTATAATAAATTTTTCATAAAAGTCTCTAATTAAGTTATGTGCAATATTAGAGATTTATTTCATAACAACAAAAAAAAAGTTCGGGGTTCGAGGTTCGAAGTTCGAAGTTCGAAGTTCCGTCAGGATTACCCTTCACCCTTCACTCCCGACCCCGTCGGGATTACCCTTCACCCTTTACCCTTTACCTCTTCACCCTTCACCCTTCACCCTTTACCCTTCACCCTTCACCCTTCACCCTTTACCCTTTACCCTTCACCCTTTACCTCTTCACCCTTTACCCTTCACCCTTTACCCTTTACCCTTCACTCTTTACCCTTTACCCTTTACCCTTCACCCTTCACTGCGTTTCGCTTTTCTTACAAATATTACACCTGCTCAAGCACTTTAAAACAAAAAAGCCGGTTATAACACCGGCTCTCTTGCTTAAATTCTGATTTAACTGATGAAATTACTTCATCAAAATCATTTTCTTAACAGCTTTAAATTCGCCGGCAGATACTTGATAGAAGTAAACACCGCTTGTTAATTTTGAAGCGTCAAAGTTAAATTTGTAGCTTCCTGCTTTTAAGAAATCTGTTACTATTGTTTCAACTCTTTCGCCTAATGCATTGTAAATTGTTAAAGTTACATTTGCATCAACAGGTATGTTAAACGCAATAGTAGTAGAAGGATTGAACGGATTAGGATAGTTTTGAGCAACGCTAAACTCTGTAGGAATGATCGATTCATCTTCAACAGATGTTACGCCTTCTACTAAATTAAATTTAGCAGTACTGCTATAAGGTGAGAATGTGCCGTCTGCAGTTTTGCTTCTAACTCTCCAGAAGTATGTTGTATTGTTTGATAATCCGCTAACTGCTTTGAAATTATTTGTAAGCGAATTAAAAACAACGGGATTTATGAATTGAACATTATCGGCAACTTCAAGAAAATATGTGCTGCCTTCAACTGGTGCACCGGGTACAAACCAGCTTATTACCGGTTCGGTTGCTGCAAGAGTTAAATTATTTGGTCCGCCAACAACGGGCATCCAAGAAATTGATCCGGGATTAACAAAAAATGTATCAACCGGTGACCATGCCGAATATACCGACCCGCCATAGTGTGCTCTAACTCTCCAGAAATATGTAGCACCTTCTAACAAGTTTGAAGTTTCATACCATGTTGTAGCGCTTGTAGCCAAATTTGTGATTGGAGGAGAACCTGCAAAAACATCGGAGTAGCTGTATTGAACCTGATAATCAACAATTCCTTGAGTTGGTCCGTTAAAGTACCAGCTTAAAGTCGGATTTGTTATCCAAATAGTCATACCGCCTGAAGGATAATTCAAATAGGGATTTCCGGAACCCGCTCCGCCCACTGTTTTGAGTGATCCAACTGACCAGTTATTAGCTTGACCGGGTGAATAAACTGCAGTAACTGCCCAATAATATGTAAAGCCGTAACTCATTCCTGACATAATTTGAACAGATGTTTCGTCAGGGTCATTAACTAAAACTTCGTGGTCAAAAGTATTGTCCCAATCAGGGGAATTTGAACTCCATTTAAATCTAACAATATAACCTGTTAAATTTGTTCTTGAACCTTCATAGTACCAATAAAGAGTTGGTTGAAAGGTATAAACAACTTGTTCGCTGACGGGGAAAGTAGCAACGGCATTACCTGTTACGCTTGTTCCGACAACTTCAAATGATTCTGCAGGTGCCCACGCCGAAGTGGTAACACCGTTATCGGAACGAACTGTCCAATAATATGTGGTACCGGGATTTAATCCGGTAACCTGAACATAAAGGTCAGAAATATTATCAAGTAACAAAATAGGATTAGTAGCAGGATCGGGGTCTGTACCTAATCTAATAGAATAAACCAAACCGTCTCCCGGTGCACCAAGCCACCAATGTAAATAGGGCGCTGTTGTATAAATTGTTAAGTCATCAACGGGGTAAGATTGTGTAGGAACAACAGTTGTACCTGTTCCGTTGGTAACAAAAGAGGTATAATCAGACCAACCCGAAGCTACTAAACCGAAATAACTTCTAACTCTCCAGAAATATGTAGTGCCTGGGTCAAGTGCTGAAAGCACCGGAATATCATGGTAAAGTCCTGTTATTCCTGAAGCAGTGTAAGCAATAGGACCAACATCGCTACCTTCTCTAACTTCAACTTCGCAGGTTAAACCGGTACCAAAACCCATTAAATACCAGAATAATGTTGGCGTATTGGTATAAACTGTAGCTCCGCCTGTGGGCCAGGAATTATAGGGAACGGTAGCTCCGCCTTTTGTTTTAAACTGTTTTGTTGACGAATAAGACATTACTTCGTAAGTAGCAGGAGCAATTTCTCTTAAAAGAACAACTCTCCAGTAATAATTAGTACCTGCCGCTAAGGAAAGTGTGGTATTCAAATTTGTAGTAGTAACATCGAAATCCGAAGTTAACCAATCTGTTTTAACCGGCTCAACTGTTGCAGCTTTTACTTGCAACCTAAAGGCTAAACCATTTGTAGCTCCCTGAATACCGTAAGAGAAAATAACATCATCTACATAGAGAGAATCATTATTTGCAGGGTTATACTGAAAAACTGAGGTAACGGGATATGTAGTAAAATGATGAATTGACGAACTTACTTCATCTCCGCCGTCAATAGCTGTAACTCTCCAATAATACATTGTGTTACCTGTAAGCGGGAAAGGGAATTCCGGAGCGGGTAAATCATTAGTTGTATTTTCGTCGGTTACTAAAGTAGTAGCATTTCCAGCAAGATCTTTGCTGAAAAACACATTAGCATCAAAATTCACACCGCTTTGGGTTGAAAGTTCTATTCTCATTGTAGATGCCCAATCAACAAATGTCCATGTAAATGTAGGCTCTAAAGTTTGACCGGTTACACCGTTAACGGGGGTAATAAGCGGAAGCGGAGTGAAGAAATATCTTTCGTCAGATGAAAGATAAGTATTTCCGTGATAAGCTTGACCGGCAGCATTTTTTTGACCGGCAACTCTCCAGAAATATTTTTTAGCGGGCGATAAACCGGAAGCTGTGGCTGAAAAAACTTCGTTACCGGTTGTTGCATTTGTGTTTGCAGGAATATCAGTAACTCCGGGAGCATCGCTAATTAAAAGTCTGAAGAAAATATTGTTGTTGTATTCGGGTAATGACCATTCTAAAGTTGGAGTTAAACTGTTAGCAATCAAAGCATCGGGAGTTACTAAAGTTGGAGGAGGAACTTCGAGAGTCCAGAAACTTGTAGTAGCAGATAATCCCGTGTTAGCAAAGAAATCATTGTCATCAACTGCAACTCTGAAATAAACTCTTCTATTGTATTGAAGATTTGCAGGGATAGCATAAGATGTACTTCCGCCAACATTTTGAGTGTAAAGCGGTGAAGACATATTTGAATTATAAGAAACAGTAACTGTTGAAGTATATGTACCTGTACCGCCGGTAATATTCCAATTTAAAGTTGGAGTTAAACTTACCAATTCATCAAGGTCAGCCGGTGAAGTGTTGGTAACATCAACAGGGTCAACAAGTGTGAAACTGTTAATTGACGATTCTTGAACATCACCGTGTGCATCTGTTACAACTACTTTCCAATAGTATGTTGTGCTATAAGCAAGCGAAATAAACTGAGCAGAGGTTGAGTTTCCGGCAAAGTGAGTAAGAGCCCCGGCAAGTAACGGATCAGTAGAATAATGAATCATCGAGTTAAAAGGACCGGTTCCGTTAGATATTGACCATGAAAAATTTGGGGTTCTTGATGTGTTCAGATTTCCGTCTGCAGGTGTTAAAAGAGAAACGGAGGCAGCAGGTAATGTTGTGAAGCTATATACATCGGGCGTATTGTTGTCCGGTACATCATCTGTTACATTAACACGCCAATAATAGGTTGTGTTATAGTCAAGAGGACTAGTAACTGTATAAGTTAAGCCACCGCCTACATTACTAAAATCAACGATACTACTAAACAGATTGTCTGTAGCAATTTCGATAACAGAAGTATATGGGGGTGTTCCTGCGGCAATTGTCCAATTGAATGTTGGCGTAACACTCAAATTAGTTGCCAAGTCGGTAGGCGCCGTGTAAGTAGCCACGGGTTGTGCATTTATAATAGCGGGAGTTAAAAATAACGCTACTAAAAATATCGACTGTACTTTACGGGTAAACGAACGATACATAGTATTACCTATTATGTTAGATGATAAAAAATCCACAGGAAAATTTTGTTTCCTGACACAATTCTAAATTTCAATTTATTCTAATTAAAACCGGATAGCCGCCGGTTATTTCTCAATCTCTACGGGGACCCTTTAATTTTTTGGTAATTAGCCAAAAACGGAATTTAAAGCTACTAAACTAAAGTTTGAAATGCAATATTTATCCGGATATTTTACCTCTATCTTCATAAAATTATGCAGTTTTTTTTCGAATTGTACTTTAAATCACACTTTTAAGGAACCTTTTTCAAAACTCAGGGATACTGTGAAGTTCGAGGTTCGGGGTTCGGAGTTCGAAGTTCGAAGTGTGGGGGTTGAAAAAAGTTCTTTGTCCCGATGAAGTCGGGATTAGTGGGTAGTGGAAGATTTAGTGGGTAGTGGATAGAAATTTCAACCTCGAACCCCAGCACTTCGAACCTCGAACTTTTTCCTCTCTGCGTTCTCGGTGTGCTCAGCGGTAGTTTTTAACTCCGAACCCCGAACTTTCCCCCTATTTGAAATTATTTCAAAAAAGTCATTTTTCTTGTTTGATTAAAACTACCCGCTTTTAACTGATAAAAATACACCCCCGAATTAATTTCCATTGCTTCAAATATTAGTTCGTAATTACCAGCCGGTTGAACTTCGTTAACTAATACGGCTATTTCTCTCCCCAGAACATCATAAATTGTTAAAGTAACTACCTCATCAACTGAATTTACGGGAATTGTGTATCTTATTTTTGTGGCGGGGTTAAACGGGTTCGGAAAATTTTGAGATAAATGATAGTTGTCTAAGATTGTTGTTCCTTCTTCCTGAATGCCGGTTAAATCGTCAAAATATTCGATAATCTTTGACATCACTTCAAGCCGTTTACTCTCAGGGTAAATTGTTTCGAAAGGAAATCCCAGAAAAACAAGAGCGCCGTTTGTGGTTCCTGAAGGGAAAAGCCCTTTATATTCAACTCCAGCGAAATTATTTGCTACTCCCGTGTAAAGCACACTATTTTTACCGCCGTTAATTCCGTTAATAACATCGGGGTAACTGACATTATATGTACCGTGACTCCCGTTGTCATAAGTAATATTAGTAACCCCCTCAAAAATTGTACCTGTAACTCCCTGAGCCGAATAATAAACATTAGGCTGGTTATTTGGTGCATCAAGTATATATTGCGATTTCAAGTAATTCCAAATAAAATTTTTATCTGCTGCAGTCCCCCGGCTATCTAAATCCCACGCAATTTCGGAACCTGAGACAAACAACGCACCTCCCCCATTTAAAAACGCTGCCACAATATTCTGTTCCGAAGTGCTAAAAGTTTCGTTTACAGTGCTTTCGGCTCCTAAAATCCAATCAACAATATCGTAATTACCTAAGTTAAATAACCCGTATGTTAGAGCTTCATTAGTTGCCGATTCAAAATTTAATCCGCCGTTTTTTACTGCAGCCGCGTGCATTCTGATAAAATCGTAAGTGTTACCCGCAACAGATCTGTCAAATCCGTTTACAATTAACACTTTTTTTGTTGAAGTAGCGGGAATACCGGCAAGAACTTCCGAAAAGTTGCTTGTGTCACTCCCAACAGCTTGTAATTTAATGTAGTAAATCGATTCTGAATTTAACCCGTTCAGTACCGGGTTTAGCTTATCAAGTAGAATGGAATTTGCGAAATTTATTCCGTTGTTGCTCAAATGCACCAGGTAGTGAGTTACACCGGGGTCATTATTGATAACTAACCGAAGACTATTTTCACCGTTCGAAATTACTCCCCAAACCGAAGGCGGATTAAGTGAAGATGTGCCAATAGGATAGTATGGAAGCGGTATTCTTCCCTCGTCGCTGAATAGTAAATGAAGAGTTTCGCTCTGAAGAATCGAAGTGATTTTACCGGGCTGACCATTAATTGTTATACTGTCTTGAACTAATCTGACTCCGTGACTGTAATCGGCATAAGTTTCCGAATGCCCCGCATAAAGAGGCTGAATAGGTGTTCCGTTTTGATAATGCCAACCGTAAATAACCACACGGTTTGGAGCAGGATTTCCGTAAATTCTGTTAGAAATTACGATGTCTTTTTTATTTCCGCCTACTAAATCACCTAACGGATTTGTGCCGAGAAAAGTTTGTCGCTGCCCCCATACCGTTTGATTATGTTGCCACATTACCGGTATAGTGGTCATTTCGGGAGAGGGAGGAATAGTTGAGGGGGCAAGTTTTACTTCTGCATTGCTCCAAATTTGGTCAACCATTTTGCGGGTCGGCATAGTTAACTTTAAATTATTGCAGATTTTCTGGGCTAAAACCGGAGTCATAGGAATAAGAAAATAATCCGAATCACTACCAACCGCTAAATAATCAGGAAGAACATAATATTTTATGTTGTACTCCGTTCCGCCTACAGTTTGTGAAAAAGATATTTCGACAAGATTTCGCTGAAAGTCAGGAATATTACCGCTCATAATTTGGGCGTAAATTGCGTTTTCACGGTCGGTTAAAGTAAAATTCCAAACAAGAGTTGCAAATTGACTCCCCGTTAGGGCATCCGGTTGACGCCCGGGCAGGTTCAAAGTTTGGGATATGCCGGTATTTGTTAAAAATAATAAACAGATTAAAATTGTAAAGTTTTTCATCTTCCGGCTTCGTTTAATTGTAAAATTTGAATGATTAAATATAAGAGTTTGAAAATTAGAATTCTTAAGATGAGCAAGAAAAAAGTGCAGGGGTTCGGGGTTCGAGGTGCGAGGTTCAAGGTTAGGAGTTCGAGGTTCGAGGTTCAAGGTTCGGAGTTCGAGGTTCGAGGTTCAAGGTTCGGAGTTCGAAGTTAAAAACTACCTCAGAGTACGCAGAGAGCACGGAGAGGAATGTTCTTAGTTCGTAGTTCTTGGTTTCTACTCCCAAAGATACCAACCGGGTCGGGGTACGTGCTTCCTGTTCACTGTCAACTGTCAGCGAAGCGATCTGTCAACTGCTCCCGATTTTGTCGGGATTGATGTGCTTCAGGTAGGCTTTAAAAATAAAAAGTGCACCCTGCGGGACTCGAACCCGCGACCTGATGATTAAGAGTCATATGCTCTACCAACTGAGCTAAGGATGCGTTGCAAAATTACGCATTTTTTAGCTCTCAGCCAAAATTCAAAGCTACTGTTATTTAACCTTAACCCCTCAATTATCCTTCACCCGGTTTTTAGGTGGTAATTGTTTTAAATTTTAGCCACCGGTGTTTTTTATAGGAAAGAATTTTTGCTCTCAGCGATCCCCGCGCAACTCAGGAGAACTTTCAACTGCCAACTACTTTTTTTCTCTCCATGGTAAAAACTTTTTTGACATGCGACCACCTCCGGGGTCGAAAAAATCTGAATTTCTTTTTTACTACAAATATGTGACACCTCCGGCGTCAAAAACCATTTTGATTCGCCAACTTAGAAGTCCTTAAGTTGACAGCA
>JACSRR010000210.1 GCA_014879635.1 Ignavibacteriaceae bacterium
TCCGTCGTCGGCAGCGTCAGATGTGTATAAGAGACAGACCATATTTAATTTTAAAATCGATGGCAAAATTTCTTATAAAGGCGAAAGGTTCAATATCTCTAAAGAACCAAGTCTCAGGTACAACAATCATTTCTACAAAATTTTGTAGTTCCTTTCTGTCGTTCTTTAACACCTCTGCTAATTCGGAAGCACTATTCAAAGAGAGTCTTAAAACACTCTGTTCAATAGCTCTTTCAACATTACGAAAGCCGAGGGTATCGGGTACCACGCCAATTTTTTCGTGTAATATTTTATTAATTTCGACGCTCAAAATTCTAACTCTCTTCTCCGCCAAAAATTCTTCTCTTTAGATAATCGGGCAGCAAGTTTTCGGGTTTAATAAATTGAATCATGCCCGAATTTATGACAGTCAAATCGCCCAAATATGAAGCTTCATCGTCTGTGAATCCTGAAGATTGAATTGTTGCCGTGTTTATATCGATAATTTCCATAACCTGTTCGCAAAGTAGCCCAAGCATTTTTTTAGTAGTTTTTGAAACCTCATAATTAACGATTATAATTCTTGTGCTAAGTAAATTTTCAGAGGGTGTTGATGTCAGCAGGTGATTAAGGTCTATTACGGGCACAATTACCCCTCTGTAGTTTAACTGCCCGGCAAAGTAACCCGGAGTTTTAATAGACTTTCTCAATTTCACAAAAGGCAATATTTCTACAATTAAACTGCTCTGAAAAGCATATTTTTGTTCACCTGTTTGAAATACTAAGTGGAGCATTTAAAACCTGAACTTTGAAATAGCATTTCTCAATGAACCAACAGCCTTTTCCAATTCTGAAGTAATATTGGCAAATTCTGCTATCGATTCTTTTGTGTGAACCGTAGCCGATTGCAGTTGCGACATTGCCTCGTTTATCTGTACCGCTGCATGCGATTGCATTTGCATACTCTCGTTAAACATTCCGAATTGCGGAAGTATCTCGTTTGTGTTATCGATAATTTTGTTGAGGTTAACACTTAAATCATTAATTTTTTCGACATTCGTTTTTGATTTATGTGCGTACTTTTCAACTCCGATTACCCCTTCTTTAACTGCAAATTGCATTTCGACTACCATCTCTTCAATATCTAAAGCTGCAATTGCCGTTTGGTCTGCAAGTCGCCTGATTTCTTTAGCAACAACAGCAAAACCTTCACCAAATTCACCCGCTTTCTCAGCTTCAATTGATGCATTAAGCGAAAGTAAATTAGTTTGAGTTGCAATTTTTGTGATTGTGGTAATTACATTGCTGATAACGGCTGTTCTTTGGAACAAAATTCTTAATTTATCCGAAATTTCTTTGGCTCCCTCATCTAATTCGGTAAGAGATCTTCTAATTTCTTCGAAATCTTTTTTGCCCACATTTGCTAAAGAAAGTGTTTCGGAAGCTTTATCCGATATTGCATCCATTGTACCGGATAACTCAAGCGAACTCTGCGAAATTTCGCTGCTGGTAGCGTTCACTTCTGTGGCTGATGCAGCTTGCTGTGTTACAACTGCATCTAACGCCCTCACCGAAGCAGAAATTTCGGTAACGGTTGAAGTTATAGAAACCCCCGCAGTTCTAATCAATTTTAACAGATTTTCAAGGTCATAAACCATTGTGTTTACAGAAGTTGAAAGAATTAAGGTTTCGTCTTTGGTTCTTGAATCAACTTTTAACAATCTTATTCCGCTTTGGTGCGAAATCTCTTTTGCGGCTTCAATATCGCCCCTTGAAACATTACCGGCAAGTTGAGAAACTGTTCTCACTGGTTTGGCAATTCCGGACGCAATAAAATAAACGAGAAAAACCGCAATTAATACTGACGAAAGAAAAATTAAAATTGCAGTGAGCCTAAGTCTAAAAAAGTGGTCTAACCGCTGATTTAGCATTGAATCAGTTTCGGCAATTGTATCACTCCAAAACTTTAGTAATGCAATTTTTAACTTATCCCCTTCTTTTAATATTTGCAAATTGTTTGTTTCTTGGTTGCCTGCACCCATTGTCTTCAATAGTTCGATGTAATTAAAGGCAATCTCTCTCAAATATTGGTAAACCCCCGACATAATATTTTTGAGAAAATCAGATGATTGATGATAGTTAATATCTTCATTAATAGCAATTTTTAAACTTCCGGGAATTGTGGTGTTTAGTCGTTGCCGTAAACTGTTGTATAAAAACATAAACTCGGCTTCTTTCGATGCAGATTTTAGTTCCCCTTCGTCTTTTACTAATATCAAATTTGTTGCCTCATTATACTCGCGAATAAAAACAGGCATATTCATCAACAAAATATCGATCATATAATAAGAGTCAAGTTCGGGGTCTAAAATAAGGTTTGATTCATCGCCCGTAATTTTTGTGAGCTGCAAAAGCCTGTCTAATAAAGCACGGTGCGAATTCATAATTTCGTCAACGCTCATTGAACCGGAGTTCTCGTTTAGCTTAATCCAATATTCTTTAATTTTAGGCGGAAGGGCGTCAGGGTATTCGGCAAATTTGTAATTAGTAACATTTAAATTCAGTTCGGAGCGGTATTTTTCAACCACATCTAACAGGGCATTAAAAGAGGTTGTAATAGTTAGTCGTGAATACTGAATTGCGTTTTCTAACTCGGAGTAACCCCGTTGCTTGTTAATTACAAGTTTTTGGTGGTATGGAACTTCAACAATCAAAACGGATAACTCTTTGATAATTGCCAAACCAGCTAACTCTTTATCTGTAAACTCGGTTTGAGTCCGGTAACTTAAAAGGTTAATTACAACAAGCAGAAACAAGGGCAAACCCAAAGAGACAATTATTAATGCGAGTTTACCGGTAATGTTAAGTCTGCTTAAAACCCTCTCAACTCTTATTCTCATCTTTTTTAGAAATTTTTTCATGAGGTTGAAAACCTCGCAACTTCTTCTTGTAAACTGATAACCGCCGTGTTTAACTGCTCGGTAACGCGCTTAAATTCTGTAAGCGAATCTTTAGTTTGCTCAGAAGCGGTAGAAAGCTGTGTCATTGCGTCAGAAATTTGTTCTGAGCCTTCTGATTGTTTGGTCATTCCTAAAACAAGATTCTCAAAATACGGCTTCAGATTTCTGATACTGTCTATTATCACAGATAATTGTTCGCTAATTCCTGCGGCTTCGTTAACATCTTTTCTTACTTCTTCCGAAAATTTATCCATCTCCATTACGCCCGATGAAACGGAAGATTGCATTTCTTTAACCACATGTTCAATATCGTGAGTTGCTATTGCAGTTTGATCGGCTAATCTGCTAATTTCTCTTGCAACAACCGAAAATCCTTTACCATATTCACCTGCTTTTTCGGCTTCGATAGCGGCATTTAACGAAAGCAGGTTGGTTTGGTCAGAAATTTTGTTGATAACAGTAACTACCGTCGAAATTTTGTTTGCTTTGTTGTTAATTACACTTAATTTCGACGAAATTGAAGATGTAGCTCTGTTTAATTGTTCTAGCGCATTTTCCATAACTTTGAGGTTATTCCTGCCCTGTTCAGCCATTTTAGCCGTTTCAAGAAAAGTGGTTCCTACAACATTTTGAACGGTGTGCAATAAATCGTTTGAAATGTTCGAAATCTCTTTTGTAGTTGCCGAAACTTCTCTAATTGATGCGGTTTGTTCTGCAATTGTTGACTCTAATTCACGGGCAGATGCTGCAATTTCTGTTGAAGAAGATGTAACTTGTATGCCGGATTTTTGAACTTGACCGAGCAACGAATCTAAATTATCTGCCATTTTTGCGAAAGAAACCAACATATCTGTTGTCTCATCTGAAAGATCCAACCCTTTGATATTATTTTTTTTCTGAAACAGGAGATAACTCACTTTATCAAGCCCGGCTTTAGCACCCTTAAAATCACCTGCCGCAACTTTTTGTATTGCCTCAATAACCGCAGTAACGGGTCCGCTAAGCCGGTTGCTTAAAACAATACCCGCTGTTAAAGTAATCAATAAAATGACTATAGCCCATATCAACATATTTCTGAAAACCCTGTCAGAAACAGCGTTAACCGAATCACGGGCGTTATTTAATTCGCTCTCATAAGTTTGTGCTACAATTATCCAATCCCACGGTTGAAAATAAGTTGCAATAAGAATCCGCTTACCGCTTTGACCCGGGTCTGTGGGGTCAATCCAATTGTAAGTCATTTTTGTATAATAATTTGTGCTGTTTAAAACAGCGTTGATCAGTTCATCGAAAACTAATTTACCGTCTGCATCTCTAACAGATAAACTTGATTGACCTTCTTTTAAACCGTCTTTAGTTAAAACAATTCTGCCTCTCTGTTCAGCCGAAGCATTAATTACGGTTATACCACCCGTTTTACCGATTGTAGCGTCTTTAATATTTTGCCTGATACTGCCCACAGATTCAATGTTTTCGCCAACAAACAGCATACCGATAACTCTGCCATCGCCGTCTCTAATTGGGTAATACGAGGCTACATAAAGCGAATTAACAACATAGGCAATTCCCGAATAAGTTTGTCCTTTAAGCACTGTAGAAACTACGGGGTCGGGGGTTCCATCAGCCATAGTAGCTGATATATAAGTTCCGATTGCTCTTTGATTATTTACTGTAGAAACATTAGTTGCAACTCTGAGCATATCGCCCTGTTCGTTCATCCTTTGGAAAATAGTGCAAGTAACACCCGAAACTTCTTTTACTTCATCAACTAAAGGTACCGTAGTTTCAAAACCGGTAACTTGACCAAACCAGGTATTACCTATTAAAAATCTCGGTAATTCAATTTTTCTAGTTGTTTTTGTTCGTTGTTCAATGGCAGTCCAGTCAACTCTATCGCCCGCAGTTTTAAAACCGCCTCTTCTTGTTGCGAGGTCTTTAGCCATATTTAGACTTATGTCAACTTTCTCTTGGAGAAGAATATTAGCGGAGTGGGCAATTTGATAGTACCTTTCAACCCAATTAGTTAAAAGGGTGTAGCTAAGGGTATCAATCTCGGCGTCTGCAGTTTCAATAATTTCGTTTTGCAAATTCACCATGGTAATCTGTACGATTATAACGGGAAGAATAGCAGCCAAAACTACTAAAGCAATCAGTTTTCTTTTAAGAGTAATTTTCAATTTGTCCTCTATTTTTTATGAGGAGGGAATTTCTAAAGTTATTTCTCTAAAATAATTAACATCCACGAATTATAATAATTAAACTGAAAA
The DNA here is from genome assembly GCA_014879635.1 of Ignavibacteriaceae bacterium. GTDB lineage: Bacteria > Bacteroidota > Ignavibacteria > Ignavibacteriales > Ignavibacteriaceae > BA9. The sequence continues at coordinate 5,207 of JACSRR010000210.1, forward strand.
AAATGTTAGTTTTTAGAGTTAAATAACCCTTTTTTAGGAGATATTTAAGTTTAAAGCTCTCTTTTAAAACACTTTTAGTTGATAAAAATAAAAAAAAAATGCACTT
>JACSRR010000141.1 GCA_014879635.1 Ignavibacteriaceae bacterium
TGCTGCGTCCCGGCGCCGCCAACGCCCTGCTTGTCATCACCGAAAGCATGGGCGCCTTCGCCAACCCGGCCCACCGTGCGCTGCTGCTGCGGCCCTTCGACGATCCGCGCATCCGCCGCGCCTATGACGTCAGCAGCGGGACGGTGCCGTTCTATGGTTCGACCACCTCGGCCGAGAACAAATTGCTGATGTGCCCACAGCGATTTCCGAACTTTGGAAAAACTCCTACGACGCCTACGCAAAGTCTGTATCATTAACTCTTTTCGATGAAGAAAAGCACTCTCTGAGCCAAAGTGAAATTGCGAGCGATTCTTTTTTAGTTTCAAATATGTTAAAAACTTTTAGAAAAACAGGTCAGCATTTTGCTGCTTTCGAATTTCTAATTGAATATTTAATTAGAATTGAACATGTTACTCCCGATAGAATTTTAACCGCCTACGGATGGGTATTGTTTGACGAGCTCAGAATTCACTATAATTTGCTGATTAATCAAGGCGATAAATCTGATTCTCTTCCTTTTTTTGGTAGCGAGCCCTTTATTCCCGATAGAGAAGAAGTTTACAAACTTGTAAAAGAGTTGTTGCAAATTATTATTCGTGTTAAAAATGATTATTTTCACACTATTACTTGTCTTCTTTTTGGCGTTTGTGTTAAAATAGAGAAAGAAAGCAGTGAACCTGATTGGCATTTTGTAAATAGTTTATGCAACTTAACAAGTAAAAATTACTTTAAAGATTCTACTAAAAACTTTCATACTCTCGTAAGAGACGGTTATAGGGATATTGACGGTGCATCAGACTCTGAAAATTGGCATATTGCTAAAGCTTTTGCATGCTATCAAACCGAAAATTATAAAGAATGTATCACTGTTTCAAGAAACGCATTAGAAATTTTTCCAAAACAATATTCTCAAATTCAGAAATTCTTTAAAAAGATGGAAGCCAAATCTCTAATCAGGCTCGGTAGGGTTAAAGACGGAATTAGAGGGTTCAAAGAAATTTGCGGTAAAAAGAAGGATTGGGATTATCATTTTGATTTAGCAGGCGAACTTGTTCAAATTGGTGAATTAGATGATGCCCTTTTTCATTGCTACAAATCTTTAGAACAGGTTGAGGAAATGTCTGATATGCCGGATGTAATTATATACATTGCCGGTTTGTTAAAATTGAAGGGTGATTTTGATTTGGCATTTAAACATTTTCTTCTTGCTAAGTTTGAATTGGAAAATTTAGATTTACCACTCCCCGATCATCTGGTAAATGAATTGAACTTGTTAAAAGTTCATCACGGTACTTTCTTTGATTATAATACTCTTAAAACTGAATTATCCGCTCTTTGGACACCCGTTAAAGTAGCTAAAGAGAAAAAACCGGGTTCTCATGATGAGCCGAGAATGATAGGTAAGATTATTCGCATTCTTAAAAATGATGAAAAAGGAATGGACGGATTCCTGAAAAATGAGAAAAAAGAAACCGTTTATTTTAGATTAAGAGCAGATGACGAATTAATCCCGGTAATTAAAGACGGACTAATTGTTGAATTTACTCCCGATAATCAAACTAATAGTAAAAGACCGGGTGCAAAGAAAATAAGTATTGCCGCAGTTCAGGAGATGCCTCAAAAACCGGCTGAAATTAGTTAATCTTTTTACTTTATTTATAAATTCATTTCTTCATTAATAGTCGAAATGAAATTTAAAGTAGATAAATCCGGTGTTATCTACAGAATTTGTTGATGTGTTCAAATCTGAGCGGTATTTGTAAAAAAGATCGATGTAAAAATCGCGAGCAATTTCGCTTCTAAACCCAACGCTGATATCATGCATTTTGTGTACTATACCTGCCAAAAACGGAGCCATATCAGGATCGATTCCGTCTAAGTGGGGTTCAAAAATATCTCCGCCCGCATTAAAAACCAAATTCCCTGCCAAATCGTAAATATTTTTTCCTTTCCGGATGTAACTGTAATCTAATACTAACTGAAATTTTGGTGAAATGTGATATCTACTTCCAAAATATATCATATCAGAATTTGGTCCTATCTGATGCCCTAAAGGTTGATCCCAAGAAGTTGCGGTGTTCTTGTAATTGTAATGAGTATATACAAACGGTCTTATTTTAGTGTACTCAAATATTAGTGAAAGGTTTTCTACTCCTACCGGATTATACCAATATGCTCCAATTTGATAAGCCGATTTGTTTGAAAATCTCTCTAACTGTGCCATATTTGACAAAATATTTTCGTCTAAATAAAATGTGCCTTGTAATTCAAGATTTGGAATAAAATGAGTTTGTAGATCAAAGAATATTGCACCGTTATCTCTGTCTTGTAACGACATTTCAGAAAATTTATAAAAAATTAGCGGTGTTAAATATGCAAGGTCAATTCCTCTTTCTGAATAAATTATTGTTTCTGCAATTGAAGCGTCTAAAACTCCCGGAAATGATAATTGAAGTTTGTTTACCGCTAAGTACTTTGTGTAATTTTCAAATCTGTTAAAAGAAAACCTGCCTACAGTTGAACCTGTCATTGAAGTAAACCGGAGCGATTTGTAATTAAAAACAAATTTCACAAAATCAAGGTCGGCATGATCACCGCTTAATATTAACGAATTTGTGTAGCCATATCCTACTTTTGTTTTTTCCCTTCCAATCTGCACGCTGATGCTCATATTTTGAACAGGTTCATCATAAAATCTGAGGTAACCGGTTGTAAAATCATAATTTGGCGTTTTTTCAAGTTTTTCGACATACTTAAAATTGTAATTAAGGGCAGGATCCACAACTTGAGCAAAATCGTAATTACCGGTGGCTAAACCTTTTGCAACAAAGAGCTGGTAACCCATTTTTTCGAATGCCGTACCTCTGATTCTAAACCCCACATCGTAGATTGCTGCATTGTTAACACCGGGATTAAATCTATGCCCATACTGTAGGTTACCTATTCCTTCAAAATAAACATTAAACATGGTATCTTGAACGGCGTATATGTACTTGGTTTTCTCTGAGAAAATACCCGAAAGATTTTCAAGGAAGCTCTTTCTCGTAAACAAAAACTGTGATTTTTCTTCCGAAAGATCATCCGAAAACTCGTTTAAATAACGGGATAACCTGCCCTTTTCAACTGTTGATAATTTTTCCTTATTTGAATCAAGAATGGTAAGAAATCTTAAAACATCAAGTCTTGATAGATTGGGCGTATCATCGTGGATTGTTGTTATTAAGTTCTTTACCTTCATCTCTTTAAGAAATTGATAAACAGGGTGATTTAACCACACCATATCATGCTGCGAAAAAACTTGAACTGAGAATAGTATTATAATAGAGAATAATAGTTTTTGCATTATTAACCTTTAAAAGGATTTAGAACCGAAAAAAGCATAATTAAAGCAGCTATAACCAAAGCTACCCTTATTACACCTTCTCCTTTTTTGACAGAAAATTTTGCCGAAAACCAGCCACCTAAAACAGAACCGGCACCAAGACTCAACCCGTAATCCCATCTGATTTGGTCGCTGATTATAAAAATTATCAATGCCGGAATCGTAAAAACAAAAGCGATAAATACTTTATGTGCGTTTGTTCTTATCAAATCTAACTTCAATAATCCGGATATAGCAGCCATTATAAAAATTCCGGCGCCCGCCTGTATAAATCCGCCGTAAAATCCTATAAAAAACATAACGGGATAGATCAGTTTATTTACTTTTGCATCACTTTCTTGTTTACCGTTTTTTTTTCTCGGTATTACCATTAAAATTAGAAGGATAATTATAACAAAAGCAAGAATTTTATTAAAAAGTGCGGCATCAATTTTTACCGCAAAAATTGCACCTAATATTGCTCCGGGTAAAGTGAACAACGACATCTTAAAACTTAGGTCAAAATCTTTTATCTGTTCAGACTTAAAAGAAAATACGGCTGTAATATTTTGAAGTAAGATATGAATCCGGTTTGTTCCGTTTGCTAAAACCGAATCGCATCCAAATAGCATAAGCATCGGTAAGGAAATTACTGAGCCTCCTCCTGAAAGAACATTAAACGCTGATGTTAGCGCTCCCGTTATAAATAATATCGAAAGTCTGAAAATTTCATTATTTAAGATCTCGCTCAGAAAAGCCTCTGTTTTTGTTCTAATTTTTTTCGAAGTTTTTTAATTCGGGCGGTTAACGAAGGAATTTGTTCACTCTCTAAGAGGTCAAAATATTCATAAAGAGACTCAATTTCATCAAGAGTGTTTGAAAATTGGTTTGTGAAAGTTTCTAAACTATTAATTCTTACGATTGGTAAAAATGAAGGGGAGGTATATTTTTGGCAAATTTCAAATAGTTGTACCATTTGATGCTCGTTAAATCTTAACCTTCCTAACAAACCGAGAACACACCACAAAGGAATATTATCTTTAATTTTTTCTACATTTTCCAATAAGATATCAGTGTAATTTTGAAATGCTCCGGGATTTTTCCTACTGTAATGATCTATTAAATTCCCTGCCCTGCATGAAATATGACAATCATTACTGAAGACCGCTCCAATCAGCTCTTCAATTTCGGAAGGATAATTGTACAGCAAACTGAATGCTTCTTCTCTTCGTTCAGCTACTGGTGCATAGTCGTAAATGTATTCTGTTATTGAATTCATTTAATTTAGTTCAGAATCCTTTTACCTAAAAATTTAAATTCAAAACATAAATTTAGCTAAAACGGATAACATCTGAATTAGATTTGATTGAGGGGAGTAATTTATTATATCATCTACCCCACATAATAGGGCTTATTAGATTTTACGATTGTAAAAAAATAATTTAACCAACCGGCAAAATAAAAAGTTGAAATTTCGTTTCACTAACGGTTCGCTCCGCTTACAGTGAACAGCAAAATCTAATGGTGAGTATTAATTTTAGATACTCATTGCAATTTGTCTCCACAAATTATTTAACTCAGAAAGTCTTTTTAGTATTTATGTGTGAATCATTTTTTCAATCGTCGAATTTAAACCGATGGCGTCAAATATTTGTAGAAAAATTAGTCAATGGCATAAGTCATTGTCATTTTAGGCGTAAATACGACCGAATTTCTATACTCAGTAACAAATCAAAATTATTCACGCAGAGTTAAATCTTAATACATTAACTCATTTAATAAATATTAAGTGCTTTACAAAGAATTTCAATCAGTTCTTTCTTACTTCCTGGTTTAGGTAAATAATGAGTAGCCCCGCCGTTTAAGATAAACTCCTTATCCCCCTCCATTGCCAGAGCCGTAAAAGCAATAATCGGCGTGTTTTCATAACCG
>JACSRR010000192.1 GCA_014879635.1 Ignavibacteriaceae bacterium
TCATTAATAATTCAATGTTGTTTTTCTCAATCCAAAATTATAACTCTTTCAAAATTAATATTACTCTGAAATTTATTGAATTCCCCCAAAAAGAGAAACCCTTATTTATCACTATTTACAATTTTGAAAATGGATCAACTATGTAAAAAGTAACCGGATATTGAGTTAATATTAAACAAATTCTTAACTATACGGTAAAAAAGAGGGATAAATCAAATATATTTTTCTAAATTGTGTAGAATAATTCAACAAAGGAAAAATTCTAAATTTAGAAATTCTTAATAGGGTTACATCTCATATCAATGAGAATTTCCCGTTTTCTCAAAATTAAGAGATAAACTGCCTAAAAGAGTGAAAAAAATACTATAAATTCCCTGAAATGAAAAATTTTTTCGTTAAAAGTTAAAAATAAATGCTAAAAAAGGAGGAAAAGAATTAATTTTAAGTAAAATAAAGAAATGGCACAATATTTGCTTTAAATTAGCATAAACTTAAAAAACCGGTCAAATATGTTTCAGAAATTATTAACATTTGTAGGCGGTATTCATCCCGGCGAAAACAAAAACTTCACGGAAAATCTCGAAATTGAAGAGATGCCGTTACCAAAGTCTGTTTACATTCCACTTTCACAGCATATCGGAAAACCTGCTACTGCTCTTGTAAAAAAAGGGAGTATAGTAAAAGAAGGCGAAGTAATTGCCACTGCAGAAGGTTTTATCTCTTCACCTATACACAGCCCTGTTGCCGGAACTGTTCTAAAAATCACTACCGGCGCTAATTTAAGCGGTGTTCCTAAAGAGTATATCGAAATTCAAGTCAATCCCGAAGGCGAAAAAGTTTTTATGGAGCCGGTTGATTGGCAAAACAACGATAAAAAAACTATTATTAACCGGATCAAAGAAGCCGGTATTGTTGGGCAAGGCGGTGCTGCTTTCCCCACTTTCGTAAAATTATCTCCCCCTCCCGGAAAAACTATTGACTATCTTGTTATAAACGGTGCCGAATGCGAGCCTTATCTTACAAGAGATTACAGGTTGATGTTAGAACGCACATCTGATTTAATTGAGGGCATTCGTATTCTAATGAAAGCAGCGGGAGTTCCAAAAGCCATTATCGGAATTGAAAACAACAAGCCTCTGGCAATTCAAAAAGTTACCGAAGCAGCTAAAGCTTATCCCGAAATTCAAGTTGCCACCCTTAAAACAAAATATCCGCAAGGCGCAGAGAAAATGTTGATATTTGCCGGCACGGGAAGAAAAGTACCTCCGGGCAAACTTCCTTTAGATGTAGGAGTGATTGTTCAAAACATCGGTACATCGCTTTCTGTTTATGATGCGGTAGTTAAAGGAATCCCTTCAATAACATCTGTAATGACTGTTACCGGTAAGGGAATAACAACCCCTAAGAATTTATTAGTCAGAGTAGGCACTCAATTAGCCGAAGTTATTAATTATTGCGGCGGTCTAAAACCAGAAGCGGTAAAAGTGATTTCCGGCGGACCAATGATGGGAATTGCACAGTATGATTTTAACGCTCCCGTTATGAAGGCTTCATCGGGATTGCTTGTTTTAGCATCCTCCGAAATAAACGAAGCCGTTGAAACACCCTGTTTGCGTTGCGGAAAGTGCGTTGAAGTTTGTCCTTTAAACCTGCTTCCTACCCGGTTAGCAAAACTTACACAAATGGGTAAATTTGAAGACGCCGAAGAGTATGGCGTAACGGTTTGTATGGAATGCGGAAGTTGTGCTTACGAGTGCCCCGCAAATATTCCTTTAGTACAATGGATAAAACTCGGTAAAAAAGAGGTTTCCAAAATTCAAAGAGCAAGAAAATCTTCTTAAGAAGGAAATTTTATGAGTGAAACAGTAACAACAACTCCCGAAGTAAAGAAACCGGAATTAAAGTTAACTTCTTCTCCGCATCTGCACTCAACTTGGTCAACCCAAAAAGCGATGTGGATAGTGGTAATTTCAATTCTACCCGCGCTAATTAGCGGTGTTCTGTTTTTCGGGCTTTATCAATTAATTGTAGTGTTTGTTTCAATAGCAGGTGCGGTTTTAACCGAATACGCAATTAAATATTTTAGAAATCAGAGAATAACGATTACCGATGGCAGTGCTGTTATAACCGGCTTGTTGTTGGGATTAATTGTACCTCCAAATTTTAGCCTCGTTTTAGTTTTTCTTGGTTCCGTTGTTTCAATTGCAATAGGGAAAGAAGTATTTGGCGGTTTAGGTTACAATATTTTTAATCCCGCATTGGTTGGCAGGGCGTTCTTACAAGCGGCTTTTCCAGTGGCTATGACTACATGGTCAAAGCCCGAATTTGCACCCGATGCAATAACTTCAGCTACCCCGCTTTCTGCTTGGAAATTTGTTGACGGCGGCGAGCCATTTTTTACCGCTACTGAAAATCTTTTTTACGGAAATATTGGCGGTTCAATTGGTGAAACTTCGGCTTTAGCAATTTTATTAGGAGGTGCTCTGCTTTTTGTGCTTAAAATTGCAAATTGGCGGGTTCCTGCAGCAATGGTTGTTGGTATGTTGGTATTCGGAGGTATTTTCCATTTGTTAAATCCCGAAAATTATCCTACTCCGGTTGACCAAATTTTTATGGGAGGCTTCTTGTTCGGTGCAATTTTTATGGCTACCGATTGGGTAAGCTCACCGGTTACTAACAAAGGAATGTATATCTACGGACTCGGAATAGCGCTTATTATTGTGATGATCAGGCTGTTCGGCGGTCTCCCCGAAGGGGTTATGTATGCAATATTGCTAATGAACGGATTTGTTCCGCTTATAAACAGATATACAAGACCGGTTATATTCGGAGAAGAAAAATGAATAATGTAACTAAAATGTTAGTAGTTCTATTAGTTATAGGGGTTGTATCGGGCGGCTTATTGGCGTATATTTCTGACTGGGCTACCCCTATAATCAAAGAAAATGCAAGATTAGAAACAGAGAGAGCCGTTTTAGAAGTTCACCCGGGTTCAACAAAGCAAATTAAGATTGATAACGCGGGCTTTGAATTGTATCAGGTAATGAATGAAAAAGGCGATATTACCGGTTATGCCATGCCAAATGAAGGCACCGGTTTTCAAGGTAAAGTAAAAATTATGATGGGTATGACTCCAAATTTGGATGAGATTACCGGATTAAAAGTATTGGATCAGGTTGAAACTCCCGGTTTGGGTGCAGAAATCGTAAAAGATTATTTTACCGGAAGATTTAAAGCAATTTCTACTCAACCCGAAATTAAATCTGTTAAAGGTAAAAAGCCCGAAAATCCGAATGAAATTGAAGCTATTACGGGCGCTACTATATCTTCTGTTGCAGTTGTAAAAATTATGAATGACGGAATCAAAAAAGTTAAAGATTATTTAAGTACTCAGGAAAAAAAAGAAGGGGCTAAATGATGAGTAAACAAGTTTCTTATTGGACTGAGTTTTACAAGGGGCTTTACGACCAAAACCCCATTTTCAGACAAGTTCTCGGAATGTGCCCAACTTTGGCGGTTACCGTATCCGGTCCTAACGGATTAGCTATGGGCTTAGCTACAAGCTTTGTGCTACTTTTTTCGGGAATCGTTATTTCTTCACTCAAAAACCTTATCCCTAAACAGGTTAGAATAGCGGCTTATATTGTTGTAATTGCAACTTTTGTAACAATTGTTGATATTGTGATGAAAGCAAAATTTCCCGAAATGAGCAAAGATTTAGGTCCTTTTATTCCGCTTATTGTTGTAAACTGTTTAATTCTCGGTAGAGCAGAAGGATTCTCTTCTAAAAATAACATTACCAGATCGGTATTAGACGGGCTTGGTATGGGTGTAGGTTTTACAATCGGGTTAACAATTCTTGGCGGAATAAGAGAGATACTTGGTTCAAGAACAATTTTCGGACTTCAAGTACTTCCCGATGCGTTTGAGCCATGGGTTATAATGATTCTACCTGCCGGCGCTTTTTTAACATTGGGTTTGTTGTTCGGTTTGCTTAATTTTGTTGAATTGAAGAAGAAAACTAAAAAAATTAAGGAAGACCAACAACGCGCATTAGCAGAAATTAAAAAACTTACCGAAAGCAGCGAAGAAGACTTAGCTGTAAAGGAGGGCTAAATGGAACTTGTTTTAGTATTTCTTTCGGCAGCAATAGTTAATAACTTTGTGTTGGCATATTTCTTGGGGATATGTCCCTTCATAGGAGTATCAGGCAAACTTTCATCGGCATTTTCAATGGGTTTAGCATCAACCTTTGTTATGGTAATTGCCGCAACGGTTACATGGCTTATTTATCACATGATTTTAGTGCCGTTTAATCTAGAATTTTTGCAATATGTGTCATTTATATTGGTTATTGCATCGTTAGTTCAATTTGTAGAAATGTTTATAAAGAAGGTTAGTCAACCTTTATACAGGGCATTAGGAATATTTCTTCCCCTTATAACAACAAACTGTGCTATCTTAGGGTTGGCTCTTTTCTCAGTTCTTAGAGAATACGGATTTTTAGAAAGTATATTTTTTGGACTCGGAGCCGGTGCAGGCTTTATACTCGCATTAGTTTTAATTGCGGGAATTAGAGAAGAGCTTGATTTAGCCGAAGTACCCGCACAATTTAAAGGAGTGCCAATCACTCTAATTGCAGCCGGCATTTTGGCGATGGCATTTATGGGTTTTTCGGGTCTTATTTCGAATTAAAAGAATTTAAAGGAGTATAAAGTGATTTCAAGAAGAGATTTTTTAAAGATTGCCGGTCTTTCGGCAGTTTCTTTTACCGCTGGCTTTAAAGTTATGGATTTTTTCGGAAATTCTAAAGTTGTTAGCGGAACCGTTTTTACTGCTTTTTTACCCGCTGATTCTAAAGTACTTTCAAAGTTCTTTGAATTGTATAAGAGTCATAATTCTGTAGTAATTAACGGTAATTCACCTGTTATAGTTGGTGACGGCGAGCCTGCCGCAATGGTTTCTCAAATTCTTAACGGTAAAGCCGGTAACGGATTTTTTGTTTCGGCTAAGGGAGTGAATTCAAATATTAATTCCGATTTGCTTATTTATGATAAATCAGGATCAATTGTTACTCCCGAAAGTGGTTTTACCTCTAATCTTCAAGAATTTAGAGCCGGTTTACACGGTAAAACTGCCGGTGTAATGATAACTGTTAAAGAAATAAATGACTCAAAACCCGCAGATTACGCCGTTATTGAGTCAGATAATAAAGTTTACGACAAAATCCGTCTCGGTAAAAACAAAGAAATATCTTTGAATACCGGTGCGGGTGAAATGGTTGTTGCAATTGCCGGTAATTCGGTAAGTGTTAAAAAGGCTGCATGTAAACACAAATTGTGTCAGTCACAAGGCTCAATTTATGATACAAATTCGCAAATTGCCTGTGCACCCGGAAAAGTGTTAATCAAACTTGAAACAGCATAATTAACTTGAAAAAAGCTTTGGTATATATAACGGTTATTCTTCTCTTTTTTGCGGGCGGATTATATTTTTCAACCGAAAAAAGCATTGAACCTAAATCAACAAAAAGAGTTAAGTTTGCTTTGGGTACAATGATAGAATTTACAATTAAAGATGAAGAAGATTCAACCGCCGAAAAAGCTATTAATGAGGCTTATGCCGAAATTCTAAGGATTGACAGCATTTTTACTGATTATTCCGATCAGAGTGAGATAGGAAAATTAAACTTAGAAAAACCTGCTTTTGACACTCTCAGCAGTGAAGTGTATTCGCTTTTTGCTAAAAGTAGAGAATTATGGTTAAAAACTAACGGTGCTTTCGACATTACTTTGGGTGAATTGGTTTCTCTTTGGGGCTTCAAAATAAAAGATGCCGAACCTGTTAAAGAAATAGTTTTACCCGGTAAAAAGGAAATTTTAGAAGCAGTTAATAGAACCGGTATGAGTAAAATCTATTTGCAGGAACCCGATAAAATTTATTTAAACGGGATGAAAGGGCAATTTGATTTGGGAGCTATAGCAAAAGGCTACGCTGTTGATAAAGCTTGCGAAGTATTAGAAAAAATGGGAATTAAAAATTATTTAGTTAATGCAGGCGGTGATGTTAGGGGTGCCGGATCTAATTGGGTGACAGGCGTTCAACATCCGCGTCAAAAAGAAAATTTAGCAGTTGTTGTTAATATTAACGGAGTAGCTATTGCAACTTCGGGTGATTATGAACAATTTTTTGAAAAAGACGGTGTTAAATATCATCACATTTTAAATCCGAGAACAGGTTATCCGGCAACAGGTTTAATGAGTGTAACCGTAATTGCTCCTGATTTAACTACTGCCGATGCGCTTGCTACCGGATTTTTTGTAATGGGATACAAAGAGGCAATTAAATTAGCCGAAAGTTTAGAAAATGTTGAGTGTTATATTATTGATGCTACAGGGCAAGAGCATCAATCAAAAGGATTTTATAAATATATAAGGAGTTGAAATGGAAACATTCTTAATTGCAATAGCCACTATGGGCGGTTTAGGGTTCATCTTTGCGGGGGCACTTGCTCTTGCAGATAAAAAGTTGAGCGTTGAAGAAAACCCCCTTATTTCAAGAGTTAACGAAGTTTTACCCGGTGCTAACTGTGGCGGATGTGGTTTTGCGGGATGTTATGATTTTGCTACTAATGTTGTTGAAGGCAAAGCTAAAGTTACCGGATGCCCCGTTGGAGGTTCTGAATGTGCTTCAAGCGTTGCCACTATTATGGGCGTTGATAGCGACGGTTTGGAGAGAATGATCCCTAGAATTCTTTGTTTAGGCGGTTATACAGAAGCTGCTCAGAAAATGGCAGGTTACAACGGACCTCTTAGCTGCAGCGCTATGGATTTAGTTTCCGGCGGTGATAAAATGTGTTTTTATGGGTGTCTTGGCGGCGGTGATTGTGTTGCTGCTTGTCCTTTTAACGCTATGATTATGACCTCAAACGCATTACCTGAAGTAATAGAAGATTTATGTACCGGTTGCGGTATGTGCGCCAAAGCCTGCCCGAGAGATATTATCGAAATGCACCCTATCAGCAGAGAAGTTTTTGTTTTCTGTAAAAGTCAAGACGACCCAAAAACATCCAAAGCAATTTGTGCTGCAGCTTGTATAGGATGTAGCATTTGTGCAAGAAAATCGGACGGCGGAGTTGTTATGAACAATAATTTAGCAGTTATCAATTATGAATTGCTTGAACCCGAAAAAATTCCGTTTGATAAGTGTCCTACTAACTCAATCAGAAAAATTTCTATTCCGGTTAACTGATGAAAGGCGAACTTTTTTACGAAGAAGGCATTGTAACAAAGGTTTCCGGGCATTTTGCCGAAATATCTATTGTTGCTAAAGAAAACTGCAAAACCTGCAATGCTAAGCTATTCTGTAATCCTGCATCAGCTGAAGGAAATTCGGATATTAAATCTATTAGGGCTTACGACCCTCTCGGCGTTACTCCCGGTCAAGAGGTTGTAATGGCTTTAACCGGTACCCTTGTAGTGAAAAGTGTTTTTTTGTTGTACGGAGTTCCGTTAATATTGTTGATTGTGGGTATTTTAACGGGGTTATTACTTTTTGAAAACACACAGGGAAAAGAAGCGTTCGCATTTTTGACTGGCATTGTTCTTATGTGTGCTTATTATGCTGGATTTTACTATTCGGGCAAATTGTCAGAAAATTCTGAAATCAAAAATCTACCGCAAATAGTAAAAATAAAGAAAAGCTTTGAATTTAGTCGAAGTCCGTTAAGAGGAGAATAGAGGCAGGGCTGTCTGAGTAAGACAGCCTTTTTTTTGTTTTTAATAGAGATCGGGTAAGCACAACTTTTTTAATTCATAATGGTGTAAAAGAAACATATATTTCATTCATAAATTTTTATGATTTGGAAAATGAAAAATCTCACTCTTTTAGCATTAATCATACTATTGTTCTCCCCCATATTTTCTCAGAATTTTGACGCAAGTTATAGCGAAGTAAACGAAGCATTTAATATGGGCTATTATCACGATTCTTATAGGCTCGGTATAGAACTTGAAGGAGAATTATCACGCGCTAATCTTATCAACGAGCCAATTTATTATAATACTTGCCGGATAATTTCTAACTCTGCTTATTTTAGTGAAAGTTGGTTTGATGTTGCTTATTACGGACATATTTATTTAGATTACTTAGCAATGAAAACAGGCAAAGCAAGTTTTGATTACATTGAGTTTGGTGCATGGATTGCAGTTGCTCATGTTAATAATTTCAGCTATGATGATGCCGAACTACTGTTCCAAGAGATTTCGCACATTACAAAAGAGTTTTTTGCAGACAACAATTCGATTAAAGGGTTGTTGCTCACCACTCAAGGTTATCTCAGTTATGTTAATAACAACGATGTTATAGCAGCTTCAAAATTTTTTGACGAGGCTAACCAACTTCTCCTTACTTCGGAAGGGAGAAACAATGATTTTTATATTACTATCTTCGCAAACCTTTATTCTTATGTACTCAAAGACGGCGATAACGCAAATAAACTTCTCGCAATAATTCAACAGGGCGATGAAGCCTTCGAAAGATTAAAACTACAATCAAGCTCATCATACTATTATTATTGTTCTGTTGCGGGTTCAAATCTATTTGCACTTAACGAAACTAAAGACCAATCGTTAATCTACTTTATGAAGGCTAAACAGGGTATAAGTGAGTTTTTTGGGAGAGATAACAGTATTTATGCCAATATTCTATTGATGATGAACTATCTTTACGAAATTAAAGGCAATTATGCCGAGTGCATTGCATTAACTCTTGAACTTTTAGATACTTACTCTACTATCTATTCCGAAAATAATTTCCTCTATGTGTCACAATTAAACGCTTTGGCAAGATACTATATAAAAACGGAAGACTTAAAAACTGCAGAACTAATTTTAGACGATTTATATATTTTGATTGAACAGAATTTTGGACTTTCAGGCACTGAGTACGGTGAGTATCTAATAACTAAAGCCGGATTACTCTCCATTACGGGTAAAAAATCAGAAGCGAAAGAACTGTATTTAAAAGCTGCTCAACTTTTTGAAACAGTGTTCGGTGAATCGCACTCTTTGGTTATTGAGTTAAAAGGTAAAGCTGCCGAAATAGAGTAGATTCTTTTCGATTTTAATTTTTTAAATATTGATAACACCTTTAACCGGTATTTTTCTTTACCGGTTTCAATTCTATAAAAAATGAATTTATTTGTTAAATCTATTTTACGATGAATTAATTTTCCGGTAAAACAAAAAAATTATTAAAGATAATTGAATAAATTTGTTTGTTTACTTCATCTAAGGTTCTTAATTTTCTGTTTACAATTCTATCCTAATTTCAATCAACCCGGAGTGTTTAAAAATGAATGAAACCACCAATTCAAATTTTGAGTCAGATGTTTATTATCCTTCGCAAAATACAATAGACGAGGCGCACTGTAAAGATTATGAATCTATGTACAAGGAATCAATTAGAAACCCAGAAGCTTTTTGGGGGAAAATTGCTGCCGAGTTTTATTGGTCTAAAATCTGGGATAAAGTTATTGATGATTCAAACCCCCCGTTTTACAAGTGGTTTACAGGCGGTAAGACTAATATCGTTTTTAACGCCGTTGACCGTCATCTTAAAACTTGGCGTAGGAATAAACTTGCGTTAATTTGGGAGAGCGAAGACGGCGAGGTTAGAACTTATTCATATTTTGCTCTTAACCGCGAAATTGTAAAGTTTGCCAATATTCTTAAAAGTATGGGTGTTGAAAGGGGCGATATTGTTACTATATATATGCCTCGTATTCCCGAATTAGTTTTTGCTATGCTTGCTTGTGCTAAAATTGGTGCGGCTCACTCGGTTGTTTACGGCGGTTTTAGCGTTGAAGCGCTTGCCGAAAGAATTGAAGACGCCGAATCTAAAGTGCTTGTAACTGCTGACGGTGGTTTTATGAGGGGTAAATTAATTAACCTTAAAGAAATTGCCGATGAAGCTATTTCAAGACAGGGTACTATTGAGCATGTAGTTGTAATTAAACGAACCGGTCAAGAAATCCACATGGAAAACGGACGAGATTACTGGTACCATGATTTAATTAAACTCCCCGTTGTTAATCAAAGTTGTGAAACTGAATCTCTTGATAGCGAAGAAATGCTTTTTATTCTCTACACTTCGGGAACTACAGGCAGACCGAAAGGAATTGTGCACACTCACGGTGGTTATATGGTTTACACTGCCACAACTCTTAAATATGTTTTTGACCTAAAAGATGAAGACCGTTATTGGTGCGCCGCAGATCCGGGATGGATTACAGGGCATAGCTACATTGTGTACGGTCCGCTATTAAACGGTGCAACGAGTTTTATGTACGAAGGTGCGCCCAACTATCCTTATCCGAACCGTTGGTGGAAAATGATCGAAAATTACGGTATTACTATTTTATATACCGCCCCCACTGCAATCAGAGGTTTAATGCGTTTCGGAAATGCCTGGCCTAACAGACATGATTTAAGCAGTTTAAGAATGTTGGGCAGCGTAGGTGAACCTATCAACCCTGAAGCGTGGAAATGGTATTATAATACTATCGGTCAAGAACGATGCCCTATTATGGATACTTGGTGGCAGACAGAAACGGGCGGATTTATGATCACTCCTCTTCCGGTTACTCCGCTCAAACCGGGCTCGGCTACTCTTCCATTCTTTGGAATTGAAGTTGATGTTGTTGATACAGACGGTAATCCCGTTCAAAATGGTGAAGAAGGTATTTTAGTTGTTAAAAAACCTTGGCCTTCTATGTTAAGAACTATTTATAAGGACCCCGAACGCTACAAAACTCAATATTGGAACCGGTTTGGTACAATGTACGAAGCAGGTGATTCTGCGAGAAAAGACAAAGACGGTTATATTTGGGTGATTGGAAGGTTAGACGATGTAATTAAAGTTTCGGGCTATAGACTTGGCACCGCCGAAATTGAGAGTGCCTTAGTTTCTCATAGTGCTGTTGCTGAGGCTGCTGCTATCGGACTTCCGCACGAGGTTAAAGGAAACACTATTCACGCTTATGTGCTATTAAAGGCGGGTCAAACACCAAGTGAACAACTCGCAGAAGCGCTCAGGCATCATGTCGGTCACGAAATTGGACCAATCGCAAAGCCCGAAAAAATTAATTTTGTTGAAGTTCTTCCCAAAACCCGAAGCGGTAAAATAATGAGAAGATTGCTTAAAGCAAGAGCTCTCGGTTTACCGGAAGGTGATAAGAGTACTTTAGAAGAGTAAGTTTTAAGTAAGAATTTTTCATGGTTAAGTGTTCAAAGCTTGGGGGTTAAAAAATAATCAAAAGAGGGCACAAGGAAAAAAGTTCTTTGTGCTTAGCTTTAATTAAAAACCTGCCCGGTCATTGAGCTTACAAAAAAGTAGATTTGACCACGGCTTTGGTCACAGTCTAGAAAATAAATAATTGCCACAGAGTGAATTTTTTTAATTTGTAGAGACGCACTGCGGTGCGTCTTTACAAATTGCATACCAGGTAATCAAAATTTAAAACTTTCACTGTCTTTCAGATTAGCAAACTGTAACTGATCCTTACAATTACTGACCGGATTAAAACATTAGAGAACTGTTAACAACAAAACATTTAGCTCACCTAATAAAATGACAACTCCAATTTTCAATTCTAAAAATATTTTAAACTAACTATTTCATTTAAAAGAAATGTTTGTATTTTAAATTAAAAAAAGATTTCAATTTTTAATTAGAGGACAACAATGAAATCATATTTGCTCAATTTTGTGATAATATTCACATTTTTGTCGTTTTATGGGTTTTCACAGGAAATTCCTAGAACAATTAACCCTGATATAAAACTCACGGGTGTAAAAGATATTACGACTAACAAATCAAACTCCGGTAAAGTTTTTGAACTTACTAATATCAAAGAGGGGTACAACTATGTGCAATCATTTAAGTCCACCTTTTTTATAACTCCGGCACTTTCTATATTGCAAAACCGGAACAACACCTCACTCCAAATAACAATACCTGACTTAGGGTACTCAAAAACTGTGAATCTTTCAGAAAATGGTACAGGTTTAAATCACTTTTCCGAAATTGAAATTGAAAGAGGGAAAACATATTTTGTTTCGATAAAAGCCTTCGACGAAAATCAAATAATAATTCAGAAAGAAGAGTTTAATTTTGTTTTCTATTCGGGTGTGAGGAGATTTCCTTTATACGAAGAAGTGACAAATGCATATTGTGGACCTTGTGCAACAAGCAATCCTATTTTAAACAATTATCTTCACACTATGAAGGATTCAATTGTAGCCGTAATTTATCATTCTTGGTGGCCCGGTATTAATGACCCAATGTACCAACACAACATTAATCAAAATAGAGATAGAATTCAATACATGGCGGGAAATGTTAACGCTACCCCTTGGCTTAATGTAGATGGCATTATTGTAGATGTTTGGCCATTCACGCTACCTAATTTATCCGGTGCGTTTAATCAAAGAATGGCAATTGCCACTCCGGTTGATTTAAGGGTTACACATAACAGGTTTTCGCAAGATTCTGTTGAGGCTATAGTTACCCTAAATATTATTTCGCCACTTCCATCCGGAAACTATAAATTGAGAGTGTATGCAGTTGAAGACCCGATAATTTATGCAACACCTCCGGGAAATAACGGCGAACGAGATTTCCCACATGTTTTTAGAAAGGCTTTACCTAACTCAACGGGCGATGTTATACCCACAGTGCCCGGAACCTATTATTTTACATACAGATATTCTTTTGAATCTGCTTGGGTTGATACTGCATTGCATACAATTGCATTAGTTCAAAATGATAATAACAAAGAAGTTTTAAATTCTACAAGCAGCAAATTTCAAACTATTGTGCCTGTTGAACTTTCTCACTTTTCGGCTATTCAATCAGGGAATTCAATCCTTGTTCAATGGGAAACAACAACAGAGTTAAATAATCTTGGTTTTGAAATACAGAAAAGTTATGACGGTATAAACTTTACTACTGCAGGTTTCGTTAACGGTAAAGGAAATTCACTATTACTTGCTTCTTACCAATTCAGGATGACAGAATTGAATCAAGGAAAAATTCACATAAGACTGAAACAACTTGATTTTGACGGTACATTTGCCTATTCAAATGTTATTCAGGTCGATTTCCAAAGTTTGCCGGAAACATTTACTTTAAATAACAGTTATCCTAATCCGTTTAATCCATCTACAAACATAACCTTCGGAATACCTTATGAAAGCGAAATTTCACTCGGTGTTTATTCTATAACCGGTGAACTTGTTGCTTCTATACATAACGGAACAATAAAAGCCGGCACTCACACTATCAGATTTGATGCATCAAATCTAAATTCAGGTGTGTATGTAGTTGTGCTCAAATCGGAAGAAGGTGTAAAATCAATTAAAACTACTCTACTGAAATAATTATTGTTGATTAAAAATTATGGGCGGTTGATTTCAATTAACTGCCCGTACTTTTAGTTACTGATAAAAATCGAAGAAAAAATCTTACCGCAATTCAGGTTTGCTACCTTTTTTATTTTGAGGGATTAAAAGCAAATTCTTAAAATCAAAAAAACTTGTTAAATCTTTTTAGTTAAAACCGTAACTTTGTACTATTACAATTTACTAAAAATTAAACAGGTGAAAATTGCTCACATCTCATTGGAGAATAGCCGGTTATATCTTACTCGTTATAAGCATTATATTGTTATCGGTGGTAAAGTACTTTAGTCTTGAAGTGTTAATTCCGGGTTACGATGTTTACGGATATATTAAATCGCTTTATCTATTTGCTCTTTTTTTTCTGATGGTTTCTAAGGAGAAAGGGGAGGAGAATGAAAATATAGTCGATAAATATTATTCGCTTTTATTAGCTGTTTCGTTAGTAATAGTAGCGGCAGTTTTACTACCGGTTGAAATAGTAACTTCTTACTCGGCTTTAGACGCTTTAATAAGTATTGCGACACTCTATTTTCTTGTATATAACATAAAAAAAATATTTGAAAAAGAAACAACTCATGAGGAATCATAATGGCAGAAAATAAAACCAAACCCGGAATCGAAACTCCGGCAGAAATTTTTGATGCCCTCCCCGACGAAAAAATGCGAGCAGATAGTTATGAAATTCTGGAGATGATGAAAGAGATTACCGGAATTGAACCGGTTGTTTGGGCATCTACAATGATTGGTTTTGGTTCCTACGATTATAAATACGCAAGCGGCCACAGCGGCACGGCTTTTGAGATGGGGTTTGCACCGCGAAAAGGCAAATTATCGCTCTATCTTACTTCCAAATTTGAAGAAAACAAGCATATAATGGAAAAACTTGGTAAACACAAAACAGGTAAATGTTGTATATATATAAAATCTCTCGATCAGGTTAACAGAGAGGCTTTAAAGGATTTGATTAAAATTACTTGGAATGAAAAAGATAGAACTTGTTAAAATCAAATCCGGATTTTAACAGGCATATAATGAGCAACAAACAGTATTTCAAGAATTAAATAAAGGATATCAAAATGGACTCCGCAACCCAAACCATGATTGACAACATTCTAAAAAATACGGGCAAACCGTTTGAAGAGTGGTTAGAAATTGTTAAACAAAGCGGCTTAACAAAACATGGCGAAATCGTAAAGTATTTAAAGGATAATCACGCCTTTACACACGGTTACGCAAATTTAGTAGCGCATAAGGCTAAAGGCTCAGATGCCGGGTCGGTAGAAAATCAAGACGATTTAGTAAGTAATCAATACGAAGGAAAGGAAGGGTTAAAAGAATTTTATGACAAATTAATTTCAGAAATTCAAAGTTTTGGCGCCGATGTTGAACTTGCACCTAAAAATGCTTATGTAAGCGTTCGAAGAAAAAAGCAATTTGCTTTAATTCAACCCACCACAAAAACAAGATTAGATTTAGGATTAAACATAAAAGGGAAAGAGCCGGAAGGTAAACTCGAAAAATCCGGAAGTTTTAACGCAATGTGCTCACACCGTGTAAGAATTGAATCTGCCTCAGATATCACTTCCGAAGTTATAGGCTGGTTAAAAGAAGCTTATGATAATGCCGGGTAAATAAAAGCAATTTGAAATTTTAAGGGCGGGAATCTTACTTTTTCTGCCCTGTTTTTTTATTCACATCCTCCATTTTTACTCCTAACTTGTTTAAAACGCTCAGATAGATTTCTTTATTAACCTTGCTGAGAATTATAGTAATGAGTTTTTTCGAATTATTTAAACGCATATAAAAACCAAATTCATCTCCTGACGAGGTTTTAAACTTCATTAACCCGTTAGGTCTGCCGTCAAGAAAACCGCCACTAAAATCAACAATATCTTTGTAATGAACAGTTATAACTCCGCGATTAATAAAAAAATCAGACAGTAGTAGTTTATTGTCATCTGCAACTATTAAATAGGGAACAGTCTTGTAAGTTCTAAAAAAAAACCGGTTCATCAAAGCAACGGCAATTAGAAGAATTGTAGCAAAGAAGTAAACGGAAAATTCTATTTTAGGTACAACAAAGAGCGGGAATGTGTAAAGAAGAAATAATATTGTAACAGGAATGTTTAGATATCTATATATTGATTTAAAGAATATATTGTATGTGAATGTTTCGTTTATTGATTCTTGCATTTATTTCTGAAGTTTTGTAAAAGTTGTGTTCCAAAAATAAGAATTTTTAGAGACGCATTGCAATTTGACTCCACATTTTTTATTCTGCAAGTTGAGTTGAGTGTTTATTTTTTGATTTAGTAGTGACCACCTTTAAAGACAAAATCCGCTAATTTGATTGATTTCTATAAAAAATTAATCTTGAAAGTTGCGCAAAATATATTTTCAAAGCCTGAAAAATAGTTGTAAGTTCTCCCGTTTTAAGAGTTTATTGATAGTTTTCTTTGCTTACAATACAAATTTAGCGGATTATTAGTAGAGGCTAGCATTTTCAAAATTGCACCTTGAACTCCAAACAATTTTGTCCCTTTTCTAATGTTTTTAACACTAATCGATTAAACAAAAAAGGATTTTATGAAAAAGACATTAATTTCGGTAACCATGGCAGCCATTTTTCTCTCTTTTACGCTTATAATGGGTGCAAGAGATTGGCGTGTAAGTCAAATTCCCAACGGAAGTAAATTTAATTGTCAAAATTGCCACATAAGCTCACTTGGTGGCGGTACAAGAAACGGGTTCGGAATAGAAGTTTGGAATAACTTCTTAGACCCCTTCCAAAATGAGGGCGGAAATGTTGTTTGGGGTAGCGCTTTAGCTGCATTAGACTCAGACGGTGATGGTTTTTCAAACGGTGTAGAACTTCAAGACCCTAACGGTGATTGGAGACCCGGGCAACCTCAACCCGGTGTTTTAAGCGAAGTTACTAATCCCGGTGACCCAAACAGTAAACCTAGTCCCAACTCTATTGACGATTTTACAGGATCGCCCGAATCAATTAAACTATTCGACAATTACCCTAATCCGTTTAATCCGTCAACAAAAATTAGATATTATATTCCCGAAGCTTCTGATGTGAGATTAGAAATATATAATCAGAGCGGTGAGTTACTTTATTCTTTAGTTGAAGGATTTCAAAATCAAGGTGCTTACGAGGTAGTTTTCACAGCGGCTAACTTATCAAGCGGTGTATATTTCTACATTCTAAATACCGGTGCTTTTTCCGAAATTAAAAAGATGATTCTCTTGAAATAGCGGTTTTATAACTGCCGTTGTTAGTTAATAGTTAGTGCAGGCGGGTGTGATAACCCGCCTTTTTTTTAACTTTTCGAAAAAGTTGCGGCTGCTTTATTATAGTCTAAAATTAGTTTTTCGAAGGCATCTTTTACTGTTACAATTTCTTTAACTAATCCTGAACTTTGCCCTGCTTCAAAAGCCCCTTCGGGTAAATTTCCTTCAAAGATGCCTGACATTTCTCTTTTCTTTCCTAAAATTTCACGCAATTGAGTCTCATCAAGTCCGGCTTTTTCGGCATGTAATGATTTAAGTGCGAAATCATTTTTTAACATTCGCATCATTCCAATCTTTCGATACGCTAAAATTGTTGCATTATCACCGGCTTCCACTACCATTTTTTTGTAATTATCATGCGCCGATGATTCAACTGTAGCGGCAAAAAGTGTTCCTATCTGAACGCCTTCAGAGCCAAGACAAAAAGCTGCGGCAATCTGTCTTCCGTCTGCAATACCACCGGCAGCAATAACCGGAATTGAAAGGGCATCGGCTAATTGGGGAATTAAACAGAGCGTAGTAATTTCATCAGAGCCATTATGACCGCCTGCTTCAACACCTTCTCCTACAACCGCATCACAACCTGTTTCTACAGCCTTTAAGCCTTGTTTTACATTTGAAACTACATGAACAACGGTAATATTTGCTTTTTTTAGCAGTTCAATAAATTTTGCAGGATGACCTGCCGAAGTGAAAACAATTTTAACATTTTCTTCAATTGTTACTTTAACTAACTCTTCAGCATCTCCTCTCATTAAAGGAATATTAACCCCGAAAGGAAAGCCGGTTAAAGTAAAGCATTTTTTAATGTGTTCTCTCAAAAGTTCAGGTTTCATTGAGCCGGCGCCAATTAATCCAAAACCTCCGCAATTTGAAACGGCAGCGGCTAATTTAGCTCCAGAAACCCACACCATACCGGCTTGAATGATGGGGTATTGAATAGCAAACAACTGTGTAATTCTATTTTTAATATTCATAATCCATAAAGATTTATTTTCAAGGCTTTAAATATAAAAAAAGCCGTCCGAAGACGGCTTAGGTAGTATCTGTTGAGCTAATTTTATTTGCTTTTTAACAAACCGGGTGCATCGCTTTTATTAAACGATTCTTTCTTTAAATTGTTTTTATTAGCTTTTAAGCCTTTAGCTTTATTCTTGTCGATAACAGCAATTCTGCTTGATCCCGTAAAACCTTTTTTACTAGCATTTGCTAGACCTTGAACTTTACCGGTTGAAAAAGCCTCGATATTAATTTTGTTAGCAGATAATCCTTTTTTAGTATCTATATTTAATTTAGTAGTAGTAAAACCGCTTTTTTCTTTTAATGTTAAAGCGTTTTTATCCACTTTTGCGTAGATACTTGAAGGGGAAAATTTACTTTTTTCTGTCATTTTAAGATTTTCGACTGATTGAGTTTGAGCGAAAACCGGCGCTAAAAATAACAGGGTGATAAGTAATGCTTTCATGTGTTGAACTCCTTTGTTTTTATTTCTTACTTTTATTGTTAAACTTTTGTTCCCGTTGGGCGTGGGCAGACCCTAATTAAAGGAAATCTGCCCCCAACCGAAGGAAATTAGAATATAGCTTTTTGTTCATCAGGGCATTTTAAGCTTCTTGCGAAACCTTTTTTATCTTTTGTTTCAAAATCTGACTTTTTAACTGTTGATATATTGTTAATTCTACCTGTTAAGTTGTTTTTGGATGCTGTTTTTAGCTCCGTTAAACTTGAAATTTCATTTCCGTCAGACTCTAACAAATTTGAATCGTTATTTAACAATGAGGCTGATTTTGAGAATCCGCTTTTATCTAACTGAGTGAAATCAGCTTTTTTGATAACTGCAAATTTACCTGCATTTGCAAACTCGACCTTGCTTACTTGCTTTAAATTGTCGATTGACTGTGCAAATGCCGCATAAGCGAATAGTGAGAGAAGAAATACTTTTAACATGATTATGTTTCCTTAAATTGATTAATAATTACTTTCTGAGTTTTATACTTCGTTAAAAGTTAAAAAGTTCGCCACTCAACTGAAAATTTTACCGTTCGAATAAAAATATACGATTCTAAGATTGAAGAAACCTTCCGTAATGGACTCAGTACAACCGGAGAAATTCTTAATTTAATATGAACCCGCCTCCGTGATAAAACAATAATGATTGAAATATCCTTAAAAACATGTGCCACCCCGGTGTTAAAACTGCACTCCGAATTATTTTACCAAAATTAACCACTCAATAATTTATCATCTACATAGCACTCAGCTTGTGCAAAATAATTTTTTAAAAAATCAACAACTTGCACTTTGGTTAAAGAACAATAGTGGTTGAACGAAGCGAAAAAGACCGGAACAAGCAAGGTGTTGTATTAACCTGTAATCATAAACAATATAGAATACACCTAACACTTCATGATTATCCTAATCCGCAATGGTATTTAATTGTAAGATTACAATTATCAACAAAAGCAGACTGAAGTGATACTTGCACAACCCTGACCGGGTAAAGAAACGGGAGAAAACCTAACTTTCAACTATTTTAACATTCTCCGTGATTAATGTCTATAAACCCGCAACAAAGAAAATTATACTGCGCACATTTTTCACAGCAAAAACATATTTTTCACACCAAATTTTCACCCTATATTATACTGTTATATTAGTCATATTTATGAATTAATTTATTTAGTAAAAGTATTACTAAAAGTCTATCAAAAATGAATAATTCTTGTCAAAAAATTATAATTTTAGGCTAAAACTGCCTCCGTGGAGGCTAAAACCTGTTTATAATTATAGAATTATTAAAAGGATTCAATTATAAAATTTAATTTTAAATTAGCAGTTTTTTGGCACAATTATTGCCGTTAAAATTATTTAGATTTAATTCTTAACACAATATATCGGAACGGATTATGAAAAAGTTAGTATTAATGGCTCTATTAGTTCTAGTAACTAATATTGAAGCACAAAACCTGCTTAAGTTTCTATCAAGAAACTCTCAGCAATGGATGTACGGAAATATGAAAGATATTACCCTTGTAGTTGCCCCACAGGGAGGATATGTAGAAAACTCGCTTTATATAAATTATCAATCATCCGGAAGTTTTTCGCAATGGCAGGTTCATCATTCTTTTGAACTGCCCGAAGATGCCGTTGTGAACGATCTTTGGCTCTGGGTTGGTAACCAAGTTATAAAAGCGCGCGTAATTGACAGTTGGAAAGCATCTACAATTTTTGACAGTGTTGTGTCAGTTGCAATTGATCCGGCTCTTCTTACCAAAAAGGGAAATTTCTATGAATTAAGAATCTTTCCTATTAACGCTAATCAAACAAGAAGAGTTAAAATAACATATACAACACCATTGAAAAATTACGGAGGAAAATACGGAATTGATCTTCCTGTACCACTTATGAAATCGGGTACGGCATCTACCATGCCGGTTCACATTTTATTTAGAAATAATTTTGGCTACACTTATACCAATCCTCAAATTCTTGAAGCGTCAAACATTGAATTTTCAAACAGGGCAGATACACTTGGATTTAATTATAAGTACGCTTTAATACCAAATGTGAAAACCTTTCAGTCGTTAAATTTGATATTTGACCATAATTTGGAAACCGGCTATTTGTTTGAAAGCGGCAGAGACTCAACAGGTAAAAACTTTATGTCTATTGCAGTTGAACCTATCTCTCTGTTTAATAATGACTCAACTACCTTCGCAAGAAAAATTCTTTTTGCATTTGATTTAAGCGGCGACCAATATAAGTTTAATACCCCTGATTTTAAAAACACGCTTAAGAGATATGTAAAAGAATCTACTAAACATGGTGATTATATCAACATTCTCTTTAGAGGCGTAGAAGACTCTGTTCTGCTTTCGGATACTTTTTTTATTCGTTCGGATGCTACAATTGACCTTTTAATGAACAATTTTTATTTAACACCCGCATTCGAAAGAATTGTGAGTAAGCAAAAACATAAAATATTGTTTGCAGACCCTACAATCAAAAACTATCACCCAATGCATCTAATCCATTTATACGCTGATGTAGCATTTGCTAATAATATTTTAGATGCCTCTTATGAGTTATTCAATTATGACATTGTAGTTTCGGGAAATCATAACAACTACTTTAATTCATTCCCTGATCAAAAAGATTCGATTCTAAATAGAATTAGAGAATATGTATCAAGCGGTGGTATTTTTATAGTTCAAGCAATGGATAATTTTTCTTACGAAAGTATAATGGAAATATTTAGCCCCGGTTTTCAAAAGATTGATAAAATTAACAATACTACAACATTGTACAAAAAAGAGACTCCGAACGGATTAAGGTTACAAGACGAATTTCTCACACCGGCACATTTCAGAATTTCGCATAATGATCCTACGCTTGAAATTGACTTGGTTAGAGCTAACAACAACCCTGTTCAGGCAACTAAGAGATTCGGAGAGGGTTATATTGTGTTTAACGGTATTGATGTAAGATCTACCTGGGGTGGCTTTCACACGGTTCACTATCCGGGAATTAGTTCGTACAATGTTTCTAAAGCACCTTCAAGATTAAATGAAACTTTGAGCGATATAAGAACAATTTTTGAACGGGAAAATTTTACATCATCGATTCTGATATCAAATTCTGATGTTCCATTTTCAAGAGCCGATGCAATGATTTTATCGAACCAGTATGTTGCTACTTACGGTCAATCAAAGCCCGTATTTAATTCTATAAACAACATCGAATACTACAACACGGTATTTCTTCCATATATTAACGAGCCAGAGATTAGATATCACGGCTCCGGTATTTTACCGGGAAAAATTGCTATTCAAATGAACGGCAAACACTTTGAAAGGGTTACTTCTTCTATTGATCAAATTACAAGTTCACTTAGAGATGCCGAAGTGCCTTCTATTGAATATGCAAATATAAATGCAAAACTTAACAACGGTTTAGTACTTCCTACAGAAGAGATCTATTTGAACAGAGTTGGCGGAGTAACACAGGGCAACCCTATTTATAAATTAGTAAAACATGATGCAGCCGATTCAGTTGAAGTTGCCGTTCAGGTTAAATTTAGGTCTAATCCCGAAGTTCAAATTAAAAAATATAGTCATACTGTTATAAATACGCCGCTAATTTACAATCAAACAGTACCCATGATGTTAGCTAACGAAAAAATTAAAATTTACTCTGCGATTCCTCCATTTGATACTGCAACTGTTGTAAATATGGCGATAGATGCTAATATTTTATTTAGGTTCTCGGCAATGATATGTCTTGAGCCAAACGATACTACTCATCCGCTCATAAATCCTTGGGATGAATCTAACCTTACCGATATTATCGAAGATTTGGTGAATCAAGACACAGTATTTACTTTTGATGTTTATCCTAATCCGTTTAATTCGCAGACTAAAATTTCGTTTAATCTTACAGAAATTTCCACTATAAGACTCGAAATTTTTGACATTACCGGTAGATTGGTTACAACACTTGCAGACGGTGAGTATTCTACAGGCAGACAAACTTTCTCTTGGAACACGGTAAATAATAGTAATGAAGGACTTTCAAGTGGTATTTATTTTGTTCGATTGATTACAAACGGTATTTCAACAGGTGGAAAAAACATTCATTATAAAAAATTGATGTATTTGAAATGATAACTAAACGCATTTGACAATTCAAATGATAAAAAATGTTGATTTATTTTTTAGAGACGGGGCAATCCCCGTCTCTAAAAAAATCACCGGAAACTAACTATGAACCTGCTTTAGAACAAGATATTTTAATCAGACAAACTACTCCACATTATAAACTACTTGATACACAGAGTAAATTTCTTACAGCTCGGTTTAAAGCAAAGATCAATTTCAGAATTCAGTGAATTATTCTATCTGTTTTATTCTATCGCCTCAGAGGTTAGAACCTTTCTTTAACATTCTTTTCTATAAACATTTTATCCCTCCGGAATTGATATTGTGATTCGTTTGCTCCGTTATATCCGACTGATGAGCAGGAACATTCAACTTATTTCCTCCTCTGCGGAATTCACCAAGATTATGATACTCGGCTGTCAGTTTACTTTGCTTGCTGGTTTTGAAGTACGACCGGAAGCCTAAGTTACGCGCATTTATCTCTCCGATTTCAGTAAATCCGTCACCATTAGCATCCCATGACTCCCGTTGGCGGGTCGAACCATAAATACTCACTCCCGACTGATAATCTTCAGAAACCAAAGCAGCATTAACACTAGTATTAACATCAGCCGAACTTCCCGCAATAAACATGGTTGAGTTACTAACTGTCATGGCATTGTTCATGGGTTCTTTCGTAATAATATTGATTGTACCCGCAATGGCGTTTGAACCGAACAAAGCAGACCCTCCTCCCCTGACTACTTCTACCCTGTCAATCATATTCACGGGTATTTGCTCAATGCCGTACACTCCTGCCAATGCACTGAAAATAGGCCGGCTATCAATCAAAATCTGGGAATAAGGACCTTCAAGACCATTTATCCGAACCTGTTGAAAACCACAATTCTGACAATTATTCTCCACCCTGAGCCCAGGCTGAAAGTTCAATCCCTGCGCAAGGCAAACCGAATTCGTGTTGTCAAATAATTTTCCGGTAACAACATTGACAATATTGGATGCCTCACGACGCTTAGTCTCATTTCTGTTGGCCGAAACAACCACATTATCCAGCAATACTGCATCTTCTTCCAGCTCAAAATTAATTTCAAGTGTTGTACCTCTGCTTAGTTTTACCTGTTTCTCAACCGACTTATACCCCACCCCGGAAGCTACAACAATAAAATCACCGGCAGGCAGATTACGCATAGTATAATGTCCAGTAGCATCGGTAGCCGCGCCGATGGTGGTTCCCTTTATTCTGATGGTTATAAAACCTATATGTTCTTTTGACAACTTATCGACAGTATGTCCCACAATGTTTGCATCGGTTCTTTTTTCACGTGCTAAAGCTATATCAGGGCTATTATCAGGAATAAACTGAGTTTGAGAAAATAATGTTGTTGAAAGTAAAATGACAAATATTATTGAAAAGAAATTCTTCATAAACGAC
>JACSRR010000356.1 GCA_014879635.1 Ignavibacteriaceae bacterium
AAAAAAAACTATCGGAGTTATATATGGTAAGAGGTTTTACTAGGTTAGTTATATATTTTTTCTTTGCATTTTTATTTAGTTCTTATTCTTTTGCTGAATGGGGCTTCTTTGAGTCAGATCGAAGCTGGATTGGAATAAAAATAAATACTTCTTCAAATTCCTATACATTGTGGAATGATGGTACAGGTACATTTCATAATACTAATTTAGGTTTTTTAAGTTCAACATCAAATGATTTTGAAATCACATTTTGGGATGTTAAAACTTTTAAAAACAGTGGAAGTGATGTTACAGGAGTATCATTATGGTATAGAATATATAAAGTTGGTGGAGAAGGAGGAGCATTTATAGAAGTGGTCGGTGGCTTTTTACAGGATTTAGGTAGTGGTAATCAAAAGTGGGGCAATACAGTTACTAATGATATAAATCCCGGCAATTTAGATCCAAACTCCCACTACTATTTGGAAGTTTATATTTCTGCGAATGGTACCAATCCCAATGAGACACGGTTTGATAGTAATAATGGTATTAACTACCGAGCTACTTTCTACACGGGACCCGGAATTGATACAGAAGCAGGATTGAATATGCCGGGTAGTTATGATAGCGGGAATAACCCTCCCACAAAGAATTTTTTGAAGACCAAAGATGGTAGTATATCGTTAATTACAACAGGTGATCGTAGATATCAAACAAGATTTAATGTAGCATCATCAGGTGGTGATTTGGTTGGAGGTAATTATACTATGTTATTTACAAGCGGTCCTGGCGGAAACTTAGGTCAAAATAAATGGGCAGGAGTTACTGTGTCAATGAACACAATTCAAACATATACATACAACTCCGGAGCTGATAATGGTGTAACTCTTACCGATGGAAAGTATTATGTAGTTAACTGGAGAGATATTGGTTATGTAAATACAACAGCAATTTGGATGGAACTGAGTGCTGCTCCGGTTACAATAACTGCGGTAGGGCATAATAATCCGGGTGTTCTTGACGCAGCGATCATTTATATTACTCTATCAGGTTCAAAATCGGCTGAAGAAAGAATTTTCGTTAGACACACAACAGGAGTTGAAAATTGGTCAAATTCAACATTTTATGAGGCTGAAAAAATCAATGAGTCCGAAACAAGATATTCAGCGACTATTCCGTCTGGTGATATAGGTGATATTAATACAGACCGGTTTTATGTACTCACTACAACCGTTTCATCACCTGATCATGCAACAGCGGATATGATAACTATCAATTTTTCAAATGACGGTGGATTAAACTATTCTCTCCCCGTAGAACTTACTTCATTTAACGCATTGGTTCTCGGTAAGACAGTTAGACTAAGCTGGAATACTGCAACTGAAACTGAAAATTACGGGTTTGAAGTTGAAAGAAGTACTGATAAAGAAAGCTGGACAAAATTAGGGTTCTTGGAAGGTGCAGGAAATTCAAATTCACCAAAAGATTACAACTATTCTGATGCAACCGTTACAAACGGGAAATATTATTACAGGTTAAAACAAATTGATTATTCAGGTTCGTATGAATATTCCAAAACGCTTGAAGTTGATATGAACAAACCTGTTAAGTTTGAGCTTACTCAGAACTTCCCAAATCCTTTTAATCCTGCTACAACAATTTCATTTAGCACACCGAACGCAGTACCCACAACTTTAAAAGTTTATGACGCTGCGGGATCACAAGTGGCGGAATTATTTAATTCTATAACCGAAGCAGGAATGAAATATCAGCTTGAATTTAACGCAAATGATTTAAGTAGCGGTACCTATTTTTATGAATTAAGGGCAGGCGAGTTTAGAGAAGTTCGCAAAATGTTGCTATTAAAATAAGAAATAAACTACCCACCTAAACTTTTAGAATTCCCTCTGCTTTAAAAGGCGGAGGGAATTTTTGTATTAAATTGATTCACTTTTGTACGATATTTTGAATTTTCAAAGGATAATTTGATGATAAAACTTGCACCGGTCTTTATGGTAATTTTACTAAGTTTTACCCTTAATGCACAACATAGTAATTCTGCTCTTCAAACTACCCCAAAATCAGATGTTTTTTTGCAAGGATTTTATTGGAATAGTCCTCCCGGAGGAACCTGGTATGACTCTTTAAGGGCTATGGTTCCCCGCTTGGCTTCTGCAGGTTTTAGTGCAGTTTGGTTCCCTTCACCGGCTAAAGGAGCGGGCGGAGGTATGTCAATGGGTTATGACCCGTATGATCATTTTGATTTCGGTGAATTTAATCAAAAAGGGAGCAGGGAGACCAGATTTGGTAGCAAACAAGAGCTTGTGAATACAATTCGTACTTTTCACGAAGCAGGCATCCAAGTTTGGGCTGATGCAGTATTAAGACACATGATGGGAGGCGAACTTGAAACCAATTATGAGTGCAGACCGGTTTACAACGGTAATTATATTGTTTCTGACTCAGCTTACTTAATTTTTCAATATCCGAACGGTTCAGGCAGGTTCAGAAAGGATGCTTCTTCATTTTATCCGAATTCGGTAAATTGTTGGGTTGACCCGCTTTTTGTACAAACGGATCCGCTTTTTAGATTCGGTGAATGGTTAGACCACAATAAAACTTCAATTCGTGACAGTTTGATTGTATGGGGGCAATATTTGAGAAACGAACTTGGTTTTGACGGTTTCAGACTTGATGCTGTGAAGTCGGTTAGCCCGGTATTTATGGCTCAATGGCTAAATTCTTCAAATCCGGGCGGTTATGCGGTTGCAGAGCTTTGGGGGAGTACATCTGAGATTGGAAATTGGTTACAAATTGCAAAGTATCAGAATAATGCAAATGTTGCTATGTTTGATTTCCCGTTAAGATATACTCTAAAGGAGATGTGTAATAACACATCGGGTAGTTTTAATATGAATAATCTTGATGGAGCCGGTTTAGTTAACACAGGTTTTTCAGGGTTTGATGTATCAACTTTCGTTGAAAATCATGACTTTGACAGAATAGGGTGGGACGGACAAATAGACAACGGTCATGACCCAATATTAACAGATAAACAACTTGCTTACGCATACATTTTATTTTCAGAGGGAAGACCTTCCGTATTTTTTAAAGATTATGTAGATTACGGCTATGGCGGAAAAATTGACACCTTAATTTGGATTAGACAAAATTATTTAGCCGGCGGTACAACAAAAAGAAACGGATTAAATCCTTATTATATTAGACAAGACGGGAACCAAAATCAAGGTTCTTTAAGCAATGATATTTATGTTGCAAAGAGAAACGGTTTCGAAAATAAACCTGCTTCTTATGTTATTATTAATGACCACCCTACGCAATGGATAGATGTTTGGGTTGATACCGATTTACCTGTGGGAGCGTGGTACAAAGATTTCACAGGAAATGATGTTAATAAACAAGTTCAGCCTCCTATTGGCTCAGGACCGAATAGACTTAAACTTTGGGCAAAACCGAGAAGTTATTCGATTTATGTGCCCGATACACTCACAAGTTTGAATAACCCTCCCGTACTTTCAAGTATTCCTGATTTAACGGGATATACAAATTCACTTCTAAGCTACAAAGTTAATGCTTTCGATGCTAATGATACTTCGCTAACATTTAATTTATCAGGTGCGCCCGGTTGGCTAAGCGTAAGTCAATCAGGAGTATTATCGGGTACTCCTTCATTTAGCGATACCGGTTCAACTGTGGTTATTTTATCGGTAATTGATTCTCAAAATGCTTCTGCCGTTGATACTTTTGTAGTCAGCGTTTTTTATAATCTTCCTCCTGTGCTTGCATCAATTAATGACACCACTATAAAAGCGACAATCAGATATGAGTATTCAACCATTGCATCTGACCCTAATAGCGATACACTAAACTTTTTCTTTAATTCGGCTCCAAATTGGTTAAATATCGATAGATTTTCGGGTGTTATAAGCGGTACGCCTTCAGTGCAAGATACAGGTATCTATCAAGTAAGTGTTGTTGTTAACGATGGCAAAGGTGCCTCAGCTCAATCAAATTATAATCTTACGGTTAGAGAAAACTCAGATACTTTGATAGCAACTTACGGTAAGCCGGTTATTGACGGTATTATTAACGAGGGTACTGAGTGGATTGAAGATTGGAAAATTGTTGTTGACCCTGACGATGACAGCTTCTGGAGACCCGTTGATTCTATTAACAATGAACTTCTTGCTATATTCTCCACATGGGACGCTGATTCCTTGTACATTGCCGTTGACTACATACTTAACGATACTTATAATACAATGATGTTATATCTTGATGCAGGGATTCCCGGAGGAGTTACAAATTTTAACTCAAATCAAGGTTATAACGGTGACTACGCTAAGAATTTCCGTTTTAGAAGCTCTGATGCAATAGATTTCTTTATGGCTGCATATCACTTAAGCAACCCCGTTTTCTTCAAAATTAACGGTTCAACAAGCGATAACATAACCGAATTAACTAACGGGGTTAGAGGTCCCGCAGCAAGGGGAGTTGAGCTTGCCGTTGCATGGAACGACTTATACTCACTCGGTGCCGGTAAAGTACCGCCCAATGTTGAATTAAAAATGGTTTCTCTTGTTGCAGGCGGATTTAATTACGGTGCGGGTGATGCTGCTCCGGATAATCCTGATGTTAACGGTGACCCCGGTCCTGATAGTTTAATTTTCCTTGCCTCTATTTCGCCGGATACAGACGGCGACGGAATACCTGACCCGACTATCTTTATTTCATCAACCGGTGAGGGGATTAAATCGTCAAATTTACCGGATGATTACGCATTGTTTCAAAATTACCCGAATCCGTTTAATCCATCTACAGTAATTAAATTTGCTTTACCGGTATCAGCTGATGTCAAAATTAAAATATATGACATAATGGGTGCAGAAGTAAAACAGGTGATTGACGGGGTTTATAATCCGGGCGTTCATTCGGTTAGTGTTGATATGTCAAGTTTTGCGAGTGGTTTCTATGTTTACAGAATTGTAACTCAAGGATTTAGTGAATCAAAGAAAATGCTTTTGTTAAAATAAATCTGAGATTCCTGCTTAAGCGGATTAAATTTGAATATAACTTAAAAGTTAAAAACTGTAATTAAATTGTTACCGGTAGCTACAGAAACTATTCAATCATTTAATTGGGTGAAAATTTGAC
>JACSRR010000146.1 GCA_014879635.1 Ignavibacteriaceae bacterium
GGTCGGGACTAAGAACTTTCAAACATCGATCCCGACCGGGTCGGGATCGAACTTTTCTCTCTGTGCTCTTTTCCCTCTGCGGTTAAATTATAATTTGCTACAGATTAATACTATAAGCCAAAGTTTTCAGGAAGAAACTTATTAAACTATTGACATTTAAATATAATTTCAATATTATTACATTGTGAATTTAGCAATTTATTTGTAGGAGTATTCGTAAACTCAATCATTAAAATAATATCAGAACTAATTCTTTTACAATAGTTAGGAATATGACCTTTTAATGGTGTTACCGGGGTAGCCCCAACTTTTTCACACCCACCGAATCACCTAAAAAGAGCCTCAAAGGAGTAATTCTCCTTGCTTATCAGTTTATAAACTGAACATAATGTCAAAAAAAATATGAAAGTGAGATTAAAATGCGAAAATTAGCATTATTATTACTATTTATTATTATTACCCAACCCAATATATTGGGACAAATTGGGGTAACTCAATTCCCAAAGATTGGATTTGGAGATTTTAACTTGATAGCCCGCCACCCTATGTACTGCGGCGGAACCAACAATACAGCTGTTCATCAACAGTATATCAGTAAGTTTTATTACTTCCCTCAATTAAGGGATCTAGGGCTTACACACCTTGTTACCGGAGCAGATGCAGCAACCACACTTAACAGTAATTACAACAATACCTCTCCGATTAAGATAATGGATATGAATTTTAGTTGGGATGTAACAGATTATCCCGGTGCTTATTCTGCCGTCTATGCTTTTTCCCATGCTGAAGGTAATACCGACTTAAGAGTTGAATACCAATTAGGAGGAGATAGAACAACAAATGTAAACCCTGATGAAAATGTAAGCAATTATGGCTTTGGTGAATTTAGTCAATCAAATTTCTGGATGATGCAGTTTGGAGACCCGATTAGTCCTGATATTTATAACAATGCGACCGGTGCTAATCTTCAAGATCCATTTTTTCATTTCCGCAAAGCCGACACATCCCTACATCCGGCAGGTTATCTATTTTGGGGATTAACAAATCCTCTTCATCAAGCGGTACCTTGGGTTGGATCAATAAACCCCTCAACTTACGATTTTGTTCTAAATATGAAAATATCCGGTTCAAACTACGATCAATTAGACACAGTATTAATAGTTAAAATAAAACCTGATTTGAATTATTTTGTTGAGGCTGATCCAAACAGCCCAAACTATATTCAAAATCTTCAAAGAGATTCAGTTAACAAGCCTGCACCCACTGTTTTGTGGGATACCCTATTTGTTATAAGAGTTCAGGATGTATCTACCGTCGGTTTTGAGCCGGTTATTCTTAGAAATATCCGTCCTCCTATCTCAAGAGATCATGGATTACAAATCACCGCATACTGGCCTAAAAAAGTGGATGTAATGATTGATAAAATTACATATCACAATAAGTTTTATGATTCTCTTTTTCTTGCAGCCCCTTCAATAAAACAAGCAAAAGAATCGGCAATTACAAGTTCACTTAACCATTATTACAATCTTAAAACCACAGATTCTACTTTATATGAAAATTTATATGAAGATGAACCTACTTTTATGCGTAGTAGAGCCCTTAAGAAGCTAAATCAATTAGCATTAAATATTGATAACAGCGGTAATTTCCATATAAATGGAGCAACCGGAGCTTATCCCGAATATTATTTGCGATTTAGCCGTGAGTTTGAATTAGACGAAAACAGCACAAATAGAGAATTTAAACCTTATCTCTTATTCAATTATTATCCTTTTGACGGATATACCGATACAACAGAACAGAATGTTCAAGCTAACCTTGATAGTCTTATTCAATTTCAATACATTCATGATCAGCTCGGAACTTATCCTTATCAAAAAACCGGACTACTAAATGCTATTAGAGCATCACAAAATACTTTCGACCTTTCATCTACAAATGTAAGTTTACTTGACGATAGGCATTTCTTTCACACAATACAGGTACACGGCGAATATTCAATTAACGGTTCAGGAGGACTTCATATAGATGGCAATTCAAGAAGAGAGCCAACTCCGGATGAGATAAAAGTACAGGCTTACCTTGCATTAGCCTACGGGGCTAAAGGAATTATGTATTACATGATCCCTACTAATACACATGACGGTTCTGCTTATAGAACACTGATCAATACTTATGGCTTATTTGATGCATCCACAGGTGAGATCTTTAATTCTCAGGCACAAACCGGACTTATTCAAAACCCTGCAGATGAACAAGTTCCAAACAGAAGGTTCTATGCAGTTAAATCTCTGAATGAGGAACTAACTAACATAGAGGATGATTTGCTCAAGTTAACATGGGTGAATGGCTACAGCTGTCACATTGCAGGTCCAAAAATCAAATTCCTCGATAACCTTGTTGCTAAAGATACAACCGGTGTGCCTGATGCTCAAATTCAAACTTATGTAGAATTGGGAGTATTCAAAGAGTATGTTGATAAGTTTGATTATAGTCTCGGGGTTAAAGAAAACACAGATTATTTTATGATTGTAAACAGAAGATGTAATATGCCCGGTAGCACAAGAGATATACAGATTACAATTGAGTGCCCTGATACATCATTTAAACAGTGGAAATTGACGGATTTGTCTGAAAATAAAGATACTATCTTCTCATTAAGCGGCAGTAACTTTCAAATACAACATAGATACTCACCCGGTACGGGGAAACTTTTTAAGCTACAGCCTGTACTAATCAGCGGTGGTGTGGTTACTGTTAATGAAAATGTTAGTAAAGACATAATAGTTGAGGCTGATGTAACGATATCTAATAATGCTACACTTACGGTTCAACCCGGTAAAACGCTCGAATTTAGAAATAATGCTAAATTAATTTTGATAGGGGGCGGTAAACTTAAAGCAATAGGAACAACAAATAGTAAAATCACATTTGATTTTGTATCCAAAAATTGGACGGCTGGCAACGGTATCTTAAACTACAATAAAAGTGCCGTAATCAAAAACGCATTAATCAAAAACTCTGCCGTAGGCTTTTACTCTTACTATTCAGAAGGCGATACACTTGAAAATGTTGAAATTACTCAATGTTACTTTGGAATAAGTTTGTATAATTCATATAACAACGGTGACGATAAAACATTAATAATAAATTCAAATATTCACAATAATTCTACTCGTGGTATTACAATGACGGCTTCTAGACCACGCATAATGGGTAATACTATAACAGAAAATGACATTGGAATATTTTGCGCTAATCTTTCACAACCTTCTCTTGGCGAAATAGAAAGATATGGTTACAATTCAATTAGTGATAATAATATAGGGTTATATTCAACTCACTCCTTCCCATATCTTGGTTTGGTTGGAGGCGGCGGTGATTCCACTTTGTTCGGAGGCCATAATCAACTTACAAACACCGAATATAATGTTATTGCAACAAACACATCTGCCGTTTATGCACATTTGAGTTGGTGGGGTTCACAAGATCCTTCGGAATTTATGCTTGAATTAGGTAGTACATTTGATATAATTGAGTACGATTATTATCTGGAGAGACCACCATTTAATAATATGAATTTGACAAGTTATGCCAAAGGTACCGATAATTTATTAAGACCCAATCTTTCTGAAAGTGATCCTGAGATTGAAGATATTGGTTACTCACTTACAAATATTGACAATTTAATAAAAATTATTTTCAAAATGTTAAAGGCTAAAAATATAAAAGGTGCCTTTGAGTTTTGTTCTAAGATTATCAGAGATAATCCCGATTCGATAAAAACCCTTCAGTTAACCATGCTATTAAGCAAGATTGCTTCATTAGAAAATCCTGATTTATTCTCTGAATTTATTAACAACTTAAATTTAGGTTCTAACCACAGAATAAAGAATTTTAGTAAACTGTTAACTCTTCCTTACGAGCCTGAAGCTAAAATGACTGTATTAAATGAATTGCTTTCTTCAGAAAATGATAGTATTATTGAGCTATCAGCTTTACACCTTTTAGCGTTGGAAAAGTTTTATTCCTTTCATGACAAAACAGGTTCAAGTCTTGTGTTACAAAAAATGAAGACAAAATATCCCGGAAATTCCCTTACTCAAGACTTAGAGCTGATGCTATCTGACACACTTCAAATAAAAGGATTGAATAAACCGATAGGAAGTACAATTGCATCAAATACAGAGAATTTGGCAAATGAGTACAAGCTGATAGGTAATTATCCTAATCCGTTTAACCCCGAGACAAAGATTGTATTTAATCTAAAGGAGCGTTCTTCTGTTCAAGTAACTGTTTTTGATATACTTGGCAGAGAATTATTTACCGATATACTTGGTGAATTAAACTCCGGCATTGGTGAACACGGAATAAATATAAACGGCAAAAATCTTAGCAGTGGAGTATATCTGTATAGATTTGCTGCTGAATCAATTGAAACTGTGGGACTAAAGTATTCACAGGTATCAAAATTTGTTATACTTAAATAATTGAGGCAAAAATGAAAATGATATATATAGTGGTTATCATGTTAAGTTTTGTTGTATCGGCACAAACCCCTTTTACTACCTTTCTTAGTGTTTTTGACGGTTCTGTAAATAATTTTCCGGTAAGCAAGCTTGGTGATTGGAACGGAGACGGCAAAGATGACATCGCTATTCATTCGGGTTGTAACGCTTCTAACACTTATAGTTTAATAGGAACATGTAAGATATATTACGGAGGTAGTGATCTATCTCTTCCTCCGGCTTTTGAATTTGGTTCGTTTGATTATCGTATCCCTACTATTGATTTTAATTTAGACGGGTATAGAGATATAATTAATGTAGTAAGTAGTAGAAGCAGTCATAAGCCTGATACAATTAAAGTATATTTTGGCGGTCCTGATTTTGATACAATTCCCGATTTCTCATTTCCCGCACCTGCCATATTTCCATTTGTATGGAATCAAAGTGCTTTTACTAACCATGGTGTTTTGGAGGTGCCTGACTTTGATGGAGACGGGCACAATGAACTATTATTATTCACGAATTGGACTTATCAACCATATCCGGCTGATAATAGTGGGAGTTTTTACTTATATAAATTAGGAGATAATTTTTCAGAAACTCCTCAAGATACCTTAGTCGGTAATGACTATT
>JACSRR010000379.1 GCA_014879635.1 Ignavibacteriaceae bacterium
GGAAAAATTAACATGCGACCGCCTCCGGGGTCGAACAATTCTGAATTTCTTTTTTACTACAAATATGTGTCACCTCCGGCGTCAAAAATTGAATTTTCTACCCACTATCCACTGCAAGCGCAGCGAACTCCCCACTAATTTTTCCTGTCAACTGTCAGCGCAGCGATTTGTCAGCGTTAGCGAACTTTCAACTGCGTTTCGCCCCCCTTTACTGTCTTGTCCTAAATATGGTTGTCACTAATTTGCTAAATTTATAAATAGACATGGTGGTTGAGATTTTTGCTAGAGCGATCCTTTCAATCACCGGAAAACTTTCAACTATTCTTTTGCCTGTTAAATAATTAATTGTTGAGAGTGTTTAAAAAAGTAAAGACGCATCGTAATGCGTCTCTACAAATGTTTTACCGTTTATTTTTCAACTTCGGTCCCGACCGGGTTGGGATCAAAACCGGTACCCAGAACTTAGAAAAGTAATTTGGCTGCGTTGAACCAATAATTTAGTTTTACTAAAAAGATGTTGTTAGCTTCTGAATTCATTAGGTTTGAGAAATCTCTTCCGAAATCAAATTTACCCGGGTCATCAAAGTTTGTTCTATCGTGAGTCCAAACTAAAAAGAGAGTGGAACCGGGTACAAATTCCCATCTCAAGATCAAGTTTAATCTGATTGACTTGAAGTTAAAATCGGGGTTGTTTATTGTGAACGGAGCACCACCGTCACCGGGATTTACACTATATAAATCGTTGTTACTATCGTAAGAAATTGCCGATCCGTTTGTTCCGTACAACAGGTAATCACTTGACGCACCTTCTTTGAGTTGTTTAAATTCACTATAAGAGCCGGTCGAAATAAAAGGCTGAGCAAACAATTGCAATGAGAGAGTTGGAGTGAAAGTCCAATCGGCTCTGATTGAAGCAAAGAAGGTTTTCTGTTGCATAGTGGCAAAAATATATCTACTTCCGTAAGTACGGGTATAAACCGGGTCAGATTTTGCTGTTACCCATTGTAAAACTTCGTTACCTGTTTCAATACCGGGCGAAAATGTGATTCTTAATTGATCGCCGGGCTTA
The DNA here is from genome assembly GCA_014879635.1 of Ignavibacteriaceae bacterium. Taxonomy (GTDB): domain Bacteria; phylum Bacteroidota; class Ignavibacteria; order Ignavibacteriales; family Ignavibacteriaceae; genus BA9. Next base: position 1,070 of record JACSRR010000379.1, read on the forward strand.
TATTCGAAATATAATTCGGAATAAACATATTGGGAGCCGTTATCTTTTGAATTAAGACCGAAGTAAAGACTTGAAGCAAAATTCTTTCTAAAGTCAGATTCAACATTAAAATTTACGCTGTAACCGTGCGGAACTTGAGCTAACGGACCGCCTCTTGTTTGTCTGGAGCTAAAACCGCCGTAGTTTATATCACCGCTGAAACCAATGAACCAGTAATTTTGAAGGGAAAATCCGGTTCTTAACCAAGACCCTGCACTTTCTTGAACGCCCTCTAAATTTATGCTTTTCCAATTAGAGAGATAGAATTGTTTGTTTCGGAAAAGATCATCGGGCTCATAATCACGCCAGCCAAGAACTATATGCCCGTTAGCGTAATTAGTACGGGATTGAAAACCGAGGTCATTTATATCAAAACCGGGCGAAATAATTCCGAAGGCAGCATTTACATAGAAATTGCCTTTCTGTTTGTTTAATGCGAATCTGGCAGCATACCCAGAGAGTGATGTAGCCGAAGAATCTAATGTAGCTGCTGTGAAATCGGGTCTTTGATAATTGTGCAAAGGTGTTCTCTGTAAAGAGGTTATGTAGTTTTTATCGCCTTTGGTGAGCGATGCAGAAACTGCGCCTGTAAGTACATAGGTTTTATCGTCATCTAAATTTATCCAGCCGTCAATACCGCCAACAAACTGCCCTTCCGAACTTCTATTTTTGAGGGGCTGATAATCTGTAAGTCTAAGAGTTGAGGTACCGATAAATCCTAAACCGGCTTTTCCGTTGTCAAATTCTTTTAAGGATCTTAAAACAGTGTAATTTGACTGAGGCTCAACCTCAACTTCTGATACAACACCTTCATCCCATTTTTTTGCGTAAGTGGTAGGTGTATATGCGTTAAGGGCATACATTGACCAACCGTCGCCAATTTTACCGGTTACTTTTGCAGCACCGAGAATAGGGGTTTCTGTGGGGTAATCAACATATTCACCGCCACCTGTTGACCCAATAGGAGTTCTTCCGATACGGCGGGAATAAAAGATGTTGATACTTGCCCAATTAAATCCCCAATTATTATTAGCACCCCCGTTTCCGAAACTCACTAAGTTAGAACCTTCTATAAAAAAGGGTCTTTTCTCTTGGAAAAAAGTTTCAAAAGTTGTGAGGTTAAGTTCGGCAGGATCAACTTCAACCTGTCCAAAATCGGGATTAACCGTTAAATCAAGAGTTAGATTAGAGCCCAAACCATATTTAGCGTCTAAACCAAAAGAGGTTTTAAATTGATTTGATTTATAAAATGGATCGTTCGGGTCATGAACTAAAAATTGTCCTTTTTGAACTATATAGGGAATTATTTCTAATGCAGGGATATCAGAAATTTCTCCAAAGCCGGTCATATCGGCAAATCTTGAAACAAATCCGCTCTCTTTTTTAGGAGTCATAACCAAGTAGGTTTGTTCGTTAGTACGGGCTATAACCCTTTTGAAATTAACGCCCCAAGTCATCGATTCTTTCTTTTTGAATTTGAGTTGTGAAAAAGGAATTTTCATTTCAACCGTCCACCCTTCTTCATCAATATTAACTCCGTAATCCCACACGGCATTCCAAGTGGTTTCATCCCACTCATCATTATAGAGAGTTCCGTCAACAATGGAGCCACCGGGGGTTATTGCAAAGTAGTATCCGCTTCTTTTATCATAGTAGGGATCAAAGAAAACCATGAACCAATCTGCACTCGGAAAATTATCCCTTCTTGTAACCCGGCTAACAATTGAATCGGGAGCGGTATCAAAAAGTCTGGCACCAACATAAATGTAATGTTCGTCGTAAACAATTTTGATAGATTGCCGTTGAGTTGAGGGTTTACCTTCGTCAGGGTCTCGTTGAATAAATGATAATTCGGGCATATCGTCCCAAACGGATTCAGTAAGTTTTCCGTCAATAATTAAATCAACCGGTAACTTAGAAACAACTAAAGATTTTTTATCGTCTCCGCCGGTGTTAGAAGCTTTTATTATATAAGGAGATAATAAAAAGCAGAGCAAGAGAGTGTAGAATATTTTTAACAATTTGACCTCAAAAAAATTATTTAAGTCTTTAGACCTAATATTACCGGATAGGTTGTGCATGAAAAGGTACTAAATTATCGAGTGGTTAATATTCATGATGAGTGGTGAAACAGGGGGAACCAAACACCCGGTAATTATTAAAAGAAGATGTCAAAAAACGGAGCCGGAACAAAATTTTCGAAAAAATGACCGGGAAATAATGTTGCTCACATTAATTTATCTGATTTTTTCAGCTACTGAAACCGCTTGATTAAAATGCCTAAGCTGATGAGTTGCAATGATTTCGAGAGCTGTATCAAGTTTGTAAAATATTTTTTTGTTTGCCGGCGAACATATTACAGCTTTATTTGCAATCAGATCATCACCTTTAAGAATGGCTGCTTTTAAGTGGTCTTGACTTTTTTCGAAATCAGGTAAGATAGTTTTGCTTAAGTTACTTTGAGTTGGATTCCATACCGGAAAAGTTTTCATTTTATTAATGCCTTCCGGTTTAACTCCCTTTAGAATTATTTTCCCGAAAATATTTGAAAAGGTTTCGAATTTGGCTAATAGAGGAACGGTGTAGGTTCCGGCAATTAGGCTTTCAATAGGTTCAAAATACGAATTGTTCACAATTATTAAATGATTGATATTTTGGGCTATGCTCCAAGTTGAGTCGTTAGGTTTAAAGTTTAATTGCTCATCGGATAAATTGCCGAACTTCTCTAAAAACAGTTTAGTATTGTTATTAATTTTTTCAATATGGTATGCCGTTCTTTCCATTCTAAATCCTTTTTTCTAAATTAGTAATTTTTAATTGAGTGAAGAGACATAGGTTTTTTCTTTTTTTGCTTTCCTGTAAATTTTGATATAATTTTCAAGTACCCATTCGGGAACCGGGTTTTTTGCCGAATGAATATCTAAAAATCCGTCAAAAATTATAACATCATTAAAAGGCAGAAGTGCCGTACCTACATAAGCAATTGGCTCATTTAGCATAAATTCTAATGGCTGGCTTAGTGATTTAACAAAGTAAACAATTTTGGTTTCAACATCAATAAAAATTGAATGCTCGGGCTTATGTTTAAGGATTAAAAATTTTGAATGTACTTTTTTCTTAAAACCGGAAAGAACTTCTAACTCTTGCGGAGTGTGATTCTCAAACAGTGTGAGGTCGTATTCGTTTAGAAGTTCAGGGTGCAGGTAAAAAAGATCCCGGCATTTTTTCTTTACCTTATTATCTAACTCTTTGAACTCCGCAAAGCTTAGGTTTTGTGAAACCAACTTGTTTTTTCTCGCAATGAAGAAGTAAAACTTTAGAGTCGAGCTTAAAAACAGATTATAATCATTTTTTGAAAGCAACAATTAAAGTAGTCCGGTTTTCTAAGAAATTGTAAGAGTTATATCAAATTTAAATCAAGTTAAGCAATTATTTATTAATAACACTAAACGAGCTGAAAGAATTCTTGGAACTTATTAAATAACTTGAGGTTAAAAATGTAGAATAAACCGATTTTAATTTGTACTTAATTTCTTTTTAGCTTATTTTTAGCAGATTTTTTATTTAATTAAACAACCAACCAAAGGAAACATAATGAAAATCAAACTTCTTCTTTTAACTGCCTTTCTATTTTTTGGCTCAATAGTAAACGCTCAAGTAAATATTTACAGTAATGTCTTTGTAATGGGCACTCCCGATTGGGGTACCGGTGAAATTATTGACCCGGAATCTTTTGAAATTGAAACCCTTATCGAAATTAATGATGAGTACGGATTTATTGTCGTTTCAAATGATGCTTTCAATTTTACCCTAAATATTACTGATACCGAATATTCTGAAGATATAAATGTTTATATTTTTGATTGTACAAACCCTGACGGTGAACCCGCAAGAGTTAATTTGCAGCCAAATGTTGGTATGATTCAGTTTCTTCTTTCAAATGAAGGCAGCACTACCGAAATTATATTCTATTTTGACATCGAATAAATATTTTTAGATAAGGGAATTATTCTGTTTTAGAATTTTC
>JACSRR010000221.1 GCA_014879635.1 Ignavibacteriaceae bacterium
GAATTAGATACCTGTATATAACCCCGATAAAAAATTAATTAAGATTAAATCTGAAGCGTTGCGGTAAAATTGCAGCGTTTTTTTTTGCCTATGAGAATATTAGAAATTACGAAAACACTTGATGAATGGGCACCTCAACAGGTTGCATGGGAGAGAGATAATCCCGGCATACAGGTTGGGTATCCCGGCACAGAACTCACAAATACCCTGATATGTATGGATGTTTCTGATTCTGTGATAGAGGAGGCAATAAAGCGAAAGTGCAATCTTATTATTTCTCATCATCCGCTCTTATTCTTGCCACTAAAACGAATAACACCGGAAACCGACAGAATCTCCCGATATATCTCAAAACTTCTCAAACACAACATAACTCTCTTTTCATACCACACAAATTTAGACTACACAAAACATGGCGTAAGTTTTCAACTCGCTAAAAAATTACAATTAGAAGGAATTAATTTTCTTGAACCCTTGCAAGGTGGTTTATCTAAATTTGTTGTTTTTTCGCCCGAATCTGATGTTGAAAAAGTAAGCGAGGCTATTTTTGGAGCCGGTGGCGGTGTTATCGGTGAATATTCAAATTGCTCAACGAGAAACGAAATTAAAGGAACTTTCAAAGGTTCAAACAACTCAAATCCTACTTTGGGTGCCAAAAATGTGTTTGAGACAGTCAAAGAAATCAGATTAGAAGCTGTTGTTTATGATTGGCTTATTCCTTCAGTAATTGAAAGAGTAAAAAAAGTTCATTCTTACGAAGAACCCGCTTTTGAAGTTTATAAACTGCAAAATAGCCACACAAATTTTGGTGCAGGTGCAAAAGGAACATTAAAAAACGAGATGTCAACATCCGGGTTTCTCTCGTTTGTATCAAAATCTTTGAATGCCGAGTGTTTAAGATATGGGTTTAACCCGCCTGCTAAAATTAAAAAAGTTGCTGTAATGGGAGGAGCAGGGCAAGATTATTTAAATAAAGCTATTTCGGAAGGGTGCAACGCTTTTATTACGGGGGATATAGGTTATCACAGATTCCAGGATTCAGAAAATAAAATATTATTGATTGATGCCGGACATTTTGAGACTGAAGTCTCAGTATTAGATGAAATTAGAGAGAGGATTATTTCTGCTAAAGGGTTTAACAAAAATGATAATATGGTTTTTGTTGCCGGTAGCAATGCATTTAATCCCGTGAAGTATTATAATAAAAGATCAGGAGAATAATACCTTGAAGAACAGGTTACTCACATTATACAAATTGCAACAAATTGATAAACAACTTGATGAGCTTAAAGCACGAAGCGGAGATCTTCCTGTTGTTGTTGAAGACCTTGAAGAAAGAATTAAAGGTGTTCAAGAAACAATTGAGCAAAAAATGGCAGAAAAAAGTACTGCTGCAACTAAAAGAGAAGAAAATTTGGCTAAAATTATAAAATTACAAGAAAGCCAAAAAAAATATAAAGCACAGCTCTATCAGGTTAGAAATAACAGGGAATATGATGCCTTAACCAAGGAAATTGATTTTACTGAAGCCGAGATGAGCAGGCTCGAAAAAGAGAACGAAGCTTTATTGGGTGCAAATTCAAAATACGACCTTGAAATTAATGATTTAACACCTTTTCTCAAAGAATTAACCGGTGATTTGGATGTTAAAAAAGGCGAATTAAAATCTATTCTTTCAATTAACGAAAAAGAATTTAAAAGATTAAGTGACAACAGAGATGAAATAATTAAAGACTTGCAGCCTAAAGAAATTCAACATTACGAGAAAGTCCGTAAAGCAAGAGGAAAGGCTGTTGTTACTATTCAACGCGGTGCATGCGGCGGCTGTTTTAGTGTTGTTCCATCGCAAAGGCAATTAGAAATTAAGCGAAATGACAGAATCTATACCTGTGAATATTGCGGTAGAATTTTAGTTGCCCGTGAATTAGCTATTGAAGCAGGCGATGTAGTAGAGGGTTAATTCTAAACACCCGATTAATTTAGCTATCCATTTAAAATTAAAAAAGGATTACCGGCTAACCGGTAATCCTTCAAAATAACAATCAAATCTTAACAATCATAATACAGCGTGAATTCGTAAGGATGAGGTCTTAAAGCCATAGGCTTAACTTCTCTATCCATCTTATAATTAATCCAAGTTTCAATTACATCGGGGGTGAAAACATCACCTCTCGTTAGAAATTCATGGTCATCTGCTAAGGCACTCAAAGCTTCTTGCAAACTGCCCGGAGTTGAAGGAACATCTTTTAATTCTTCCGGTTCCATATCATAAATATCTTTATCAAGCGGTTCACCCGGGTCAATCCTGTTTATAATTCCGTCTAAGCCTGCCATTAATATTGCAGCAAAACCTAAATACGGGTTACCTGAAGGATCCGGACATCTAAATTCAACTCTTTTAGCTTTAGGGCTGTTTGAATACATCGGTATTCTAATTGAAGCCGATCTGTTTCTCTGCGAATATGCTAAATTTACAGGAGCTTCAAAACCGGGTACTAATCTTTTGTATGAATTAGTTGTGGGATTAGTAAATGCTAATATAGCCGGTGCATGTTTTAGAATACCGCCTATATAATACAAAGCCATTTCACTCAATCCTGCATAACCGTTACCCGCAAAGAGGGGTTTTCCGTCTTTCCACAAACTTGTGTGAACATGCATGCCGCTTCCGTTATCTGCAAAAATTGGTTTAGGCATATAAGTTACAGATTTATTGTGTGCTTTAGCCGTGTTTTTAACAATATATTTGAACATCAAAAGTTGGTCTGCTGCCTTAACAAGCGGAGTAAATCTTAAGTCAATTTCGCACTGACCGCCCGATGCCACTTCATGATGTTGGGCTTCAACATGGATACCGGCACCAATTAGATTTTGAACCATTTCGTTTCTTAAGTCCATCAAAGCATCGGTAGGGGGAACCGGGAAATATGCTTCTTTGTATCTTGGTTTGTAACCTAAATTTGGCATTTCGTCTCTTCCGGTATTCCATTGACCTTCAATAGAATCAACCATATAAAAACTGATGTTAGGTTCGCTTGCATATCTTACATCGTCAAATACGAAAAATTCTGCTTCGGGACCAAAAAACACTGTATCAGCAATACCGGAAGATTTTAGAAAAGCTTCAGCTTTTTGAGCTATACTTCTCGGACATCTTGAATATTTTTCTTTAGTAGCCGGTTCATAAACATCGCAAGTTAAAGAAACCGTAGGTGCTTTAATAAATGGATCGACCCAAAGAGTATCAGGATCGGGGATAATAAGCATATCGCTTTCGTTAATTTTTTTCCATCCTCTAATGGAAGAACCGTCAAATCCGAAACCATTTTCGAATGAGCCCTCATCAAATTCCGAACTCGGTACAGTAAAATGCTGCCACAAACCGGGGAAGTCCATAAACTTAAAATCTATAAATTGAATTCCATTGTCTCTAACGAATTTTAATACATTCGAGATGAGATCTGCTCTTGTACTCATAAAGTTGTTTTACCTTTTTTTATTATAAATTAATTTTTGTTGTCTCTTTTAGCGTTGAAAGCACGAAAATTGTTTTTGTTGAAAGAACACCGGGCCAAAGCTGTATTTCGGCTAAAAGTTCTTCTAACGAATGCGAATTTTTTACTATTGTTTTTAATAAGTGCGAACCCTCACCAAGAATTGAATGGCACTCTAAAATGTTTGGATGCTCTTGTGCTTTATGTACCATTTCTTCATAGTGAGATGAAGATTCAGATATTACAATTACAAATGCCATTATATCATAACCGAAAGTTTTTCTATCGACTTTAGTATAATAGCCTTTGATAATACCTTTATCTTCTAATTTATGTAATCTTTCACTTATCGAGGGAATTGAGAGACCAAACAATTCTGCGAGCTGAGTTCTATTTACCTTAGAATTTTCTTGCAGAATATTGAGGGTTTTAATATCTATTTCATCAAGCATAGTAACCTTAATTTTTTAGAAAAAAATAATTAACAGCCTTAATTTAATAGGTATATCCGAACAATTCCAAATAAAATATTAATAAAAATGTAAAATATAATTTAAATGTGATATAATTGGAAGGAAGTGGGGAGTGAGTTTATCAAAATATTAATTTATTTACAGGAAAATTTCAATATAAACACTCATTTTGATGTGAAAAGTGAAACCGATTCTTTTTTTTGTTTGATAGTTTGAAAAAGGTTTTAGACAGCATAAAAATTGGAAGGTGAATTTGACTTCACCCTCCAATTAAATTAATGCTTTAGGTAAATTGTTCAACTTTAACTAAAAATTAAATTCTCTGACTTATCCTTTTTTCTGAGGCTTTTCTTCCGTCTTTTTTTCTTCTTCTTTTGAGATTTCGCCTAAATATTTGGGGAGTTCAATACCTGCCATACTTGCTACATCATGAAGAGGCGGAAGACTTTTGATCATTCCCGAAAGGAAATTAGCTGTTGTGCTATTTGCCTCTCCACCCTTGCCGTTACCGGAATCCCAAACGGTAATTTTATCAATTTTCAAGTTTCTTATTGCCTCAACCTGAAGTTTAACGATTTCTTCAATTTTTTCTGTCATCAAAAGTGTTGCGGCAGATTTAGCATCTCCGTTGCAGCTTTTAATCAATTCAAGATAACCTTCGGCTTTCGAATTTAAGACTTGTTGAATACCTTTTGCTTCGGCTTCATATTTCATTAAAATAGCATCGGCTTCACCTTTAGCAATTCTTCTAACCTTTTCAGCTTCAGCTTCAGCTAAAATTTCGGTTTTTTGTTTTTCAATTTCTTGTTTTACTACCTCAAGAGCGTTTAATCTCTCTTTTTCACTTAGGTATTGAGCCTTTTGAATTTGAGCATCAGCCTCTCTCTTAGCAACCTCACCGAGTCTCTTTGCTTCAGCTTGTTTAACAGCTAAAAGGGCTTCAGAATCGGCAATTAAAGCTTTAGCTTTGTTTTCGCCGGCAACTGCGGAGGCTTCTTTTTCCTGAACAAAAATTCTTTTATCAGCTTCAGCGGCTTTAATACCTTTTTCAGATGCGTTTAAGTTTTCAGCTACCGAAATTTCTTTATCCCGGTAAGCCTGAGCTTCACCGATAGCGGCTTCGGTCTCTTTTTGTTGCAAGTAAATTCTTTGATCGGCTTCGGCATTCTTTTTACCTTTCGAAGATTCAGCCATATTTTCGGCTACTTGAATATCTTTGTCCTTATTGGCAATTGATTCACCGATAGCACCCTTTTTCTCTTGTTCGGCAACATCAATTTTGGCTTGATTTATAGCTTCAGAAGCAGCTTTTTTACCGATACTTTCAATATAATTAGATTCATCTGTAATGTCAGTGATATTAACATTTATCAAATTTAATCCGATTTTACTCAATTCGGGAGCAACATTTTTTCTAATCGATTCAAGAAAACTTTCCCTGTCTTGATTAATTTGCTCAATAGTTAGAGAAGCAACGGTTAAACGGAGCTGACCAAAAATTATTTCTTTAGCCATATCTTCAATCATTTTGCTATTCAAATTTAGTAGTCTTTCTGCAGCTGCTGCCATTATAGCTGGTTCAGTTGAAATACCAACTGTAAAAGTACTGGGGACATTAATTCTAATATTTTGAAGTGAAAGAGCATTTTGAAGAGGAATATTAATTGTCATGGGAGTTAAACCCAAATAAGAATAATCTTGAATTAGAGGCCAGATCAGCCTTCCTCCACCATGAATACAAAGCGCCGATTGACCGGTACCCACTCTGCCGTAAACAACTAATATTTTATCCGAGGGGCATCTTTTATATCTGCTTGCCAAGAATATTATTATCATTAAAAAAAGAGCGGCAAAAGCTACAATAGCCAAGCCCCAAATAGATAATTCGCCCATGTAATTAATTCCTTAAATTTTTTCTACAACTAATGATTTGCCGTTATAACCAACAACTCTAATTGAGGTTCCGGCTTTTAATTCTTCGTTATTGCTTGAAATTGCGTCATATTCACGCTGACGGTCAAGAACTACCACATTTACAGTTCCGCCGGTATCGGGATGAATAGAAATATAGACTGTGCCCTCACATCCAATTGTATCAACCGGTTCAATATTGCCGCTTGAATCTAATTTGGGCAGAAACAGGAAGATTTTTGTGATGAGATAAAAAGTTATTCCGCCGGCTACCAACCCCGCTAACATTGAAGCGAGAAAACCAAACCCGCTCTGCACATACATTGCCAAGCCTATCAACCCGAACATCATTAAAAATGCCGTTATACTTTGAATAGAAAATATTTTGAAATCTAATGTTGAATCAGTGTGTGAATCGGGTATGTCTAAATCATCAGGCAGGGCACCGCCAAAAAGCATTAATATGAGCTTTAGAAGAAATGGAATTCCGCCTAAAATTGCACATATTAAGAAAAAATACGCTGTACTATCAAAACTTTCGAACATTTTAATTTCCGGTTTCTTGTTTCTTAAATTAAGCTAAAAAAGGTGAAAAAGAAAAATTTTTGTAACCTTTTGAGGTTAAAGAGTAGTTAGATGTAAACTGATCTCAAAATTTAATTATTATTGAATCCGGTTCAATTCAGTTAACCTTTTTGGATATATCTGCATTGTTTAATTTTCTATGTAAAAGATTTGCTTTTTTTCACTATCTTGCTAAAATTGTTTCCTAAAAAAAATCCGTCTATTTCTCTCAGGTTATGCTAAAATATTTCATCTGTTTTTTTCTATTTAACCCAATTTTTGCCCAATACACGGCAAGGGTATTTACGGTAGAAAACGGGTTGCCGGGTAATACTGTAACTGCAATAACCCAAACCGCTGAGGGTTTTATGTGGATAGGCACAAAAAACGGCTTGGCTAAGTTTGACGGTCTTAATTTTACACATTTCTCAACAAGAAATACACCTTCTTTTACCTCTGATATTATTAATTGTCTTTATACCGACAATGATAACACTCTTTGGATTGGTTTTGAAGGAGGCGGAGCAATCAGATTCAAAGACGGTATTTTTCAGCGTTTTGATGTGATTTCCGGGCTCTCCTCCGGCAAAGTTAAATCAATTTGTCGTACAAAAGACGGAATTCTCTGGATTGCAACAGATAAAGGGTTAGACCGTTTAATTGGTGGAAAGTTTTATAACCAAACTTTTTTAGCAGGTCCCGGTGATGAAATTATTCAAAAAATTGTTTGCGACCAAAAAGGCGGTTTATGGGTTAAAATGCCCGATAGATTTTTTAACATCTCTTTTTCAACCGGTAAACTTAACATTGATTCATTAGTTATTTCAGAATCTAAATTCTTTTTTGTAGATTCTGAGGGGGCAGTTTATTTTGAGAAATCAGGGCAAGTCTGTAAATATACAAAAGATCAAATAGTTATTCCGGGAATTGATTCTGAAGCAGGTGCAATTTATATAACAGATGGTGGAAGAATTGCGTCTGTAAAGGGGAGTGAAATATTTATCCTTTCTAACGGTGTTGTTTCCAAACTTTCACCGTTAACATATTCTGCAAGTTTAAATTTGATTTATCAAGACACTGAGGGAAATTTTTGGATATCGGGTGAAAAATCCGGTTTAATCAGAGTAAAAAAGAGCATCTTTGAAATAATTAGTTCTAACAAATTAGATGTATATTCATTTGCCCGGCTAAAAGGTAAAACTTTTGCCGGAACTTCCGGCGGTATTTTTGAAATTTCGGGTAAAATGATGAAGTTATTCAACTCTGACTTTCAAGCTCTTTCGATGGCTGTAAATAACGATGAGCTTTGGGTTGCTGCCGGTAAAGACGGACTTTTTAAGGTCAATTTGATTGGTAATTCACAAAAGATTCTTAATGAAGGTTTTTTTAACTGTGTTTATAGCGATATTGGAGGCGGTATTTGGGCGGGTACATCAGACCAAGGAGTTTTTTATTTGAAAGACGGATTCAAAGCTAATTATTCAGAGTCAAACGGATTAAGTTCGTATTCGGTTTCTTGTATCATTGAGAATAATCAAGGCGATATTTTAATTGGTACTTTAGGAGGGGGAGTGAATATAATTTCCGGGAATAACATAAAAGTGTTAAATCGAAATTCCGGATTTATAAGCGATTATATCTATACCCTTTATATTGATTCTGAAGGTGTTATTTGGGTTGGTGCTTCGGGCGGGCTGGCAGCTATCAAAGAAAACCAAATAAAATATATTAATTCCGAAAGCGGTATGCCTGATGATGTAGTATTTCAAATAACGGAAGACAATTTCGGATATCTTTGGTTGGGTGTTTCTAAAGGAGTAATAAAAGTTGATAAAAAACTTATTAACGATTACTTTGAAGGGAGCAGGACCTCTATTCCGTTAGCTATTTATGATAAATTTGATGGATTGATAAGTTCGGAAACCGAAGAGAGAGGATACCCCGGATCTCTAAAACTGCCTCACGGAGACCTTATTTTTGCCGTAAAAGACGGAATTGCAATGATTGCTAATGATTTTAATCCTGTTGATTCAATTCACTCTCCCGTTTTTATTGAACAAGTGCTTGTTGACGGAGTACCGCAGCAATTCACAGGGAAATTAGTGATTCCACACGATGCTGTTAATATTGAAATTGTTTATTCTGCTGTAAATTTTACTAATCCTTCTAAAATTTCTTTTAGGTATTACTTACACGGATTAGAAAATACATATAATAAATTCACTAAATCACGGGAGGCTTTCTATACTAATTTACCTCCCGGAAATTATCGATTTAATGTTCAATCTGCTAACAGAGACGGCTCAATTAATCCCGAAGAAGCAACACTTTTAATTGAAGTGATTCCGCCTTTTTGGTTGACTTGGTACTTCAAAATTATTGTTGTGATTTTACTTGGCGGCTTCCTCTTGTTGATTCACAAAATCAGATTGAACAGGGCTCTTGAAATTGAAAAGATCAGAGGAAGAATTGCCAGTGACCTTCATGATGAAACCGGTGCCCTTCTTACAAAAATTTTGATGCGTGCACAATTAGTTAAGTCAAATATCGACCCCGAAAAGAATGCTGACCATCTTGAAAAAATTGCTGAAACCGGGAGAGAAGTTATTCAATCTATGAGCGATGTTGTTTGGTCAATTGACCCACAAAAGGATACTTTTGAAGCATTAATAAATCAAATGAAAGATTTTGCTGCATCAATTCTTCCTGAAAAAGAGATTATTTTTCAGCTTTACATTGACGGAATTGAATTGACAGACAAACTTAACCCGGGATTCAGAAGGAATGTTTATCTTATCTTCAAAGAATCTATCACTAATATTGTTAAACATTCAGGAGCAACTAAGGTGGTTTGTTATATCGCAAAGGAGAATAGCAGGTTTGAAATTAGTATCAGAGACAACGGTAACGGATTTAATCCTGATGACTCCGCAAAAGGGAACGGGCTAAAAAATATCTCAAAAAGGGTAGCGGATCTCAAAGGTAATCTGACAATAAATCAGGAGAACGGTGTCGAAATTTTAGTCATTATTAATTGATTTTCCAATTTAGTAAGTTTTTCAATTTATACTATGCTGCACTTTATATGGTTATCTCTAATTTGCTAAATTTAGTCTTGTTAATTTTCAGTACTCACTACCGTAAAATTATTTTTTCAAAAGAAATTCAAATACGCCGTTTTATCAAGTTATAAAAATTGTAGAAAAACGATTTCCCTAAAGAAAACGACACTATTTATTACTCTGTTTTTTACTTATCCAAAAATTTTTTATAAACTTTGAAAAAAGAATAAACTTTTTAACATCGTACAATGTTTCACTAATATAAAAAGGAGACAAAATGCACACAACAAAAATTCTTTTAGCAGTAATAAGCCCGGCAATAATTCTATCCTTGGCTTTTTTTATTCCGTCAAAAATTAACAATACAAAAATCAATTACGCAGATAAGGCACAAATGATACAGTCTGATAATATTTACTCGTTTACCGTAAAAGATATAAAAGGAAACGAAGTTAATCTCAAAGATTTTGAAGGGAAAACTTTATTGATAATTAATGTGGCAAGCAAATGCGGTTACACAAAACAATACTCAGGGCTTGAAGAACTCTATCAAAATTATAAAGACAGGGGATTAGTAATCTTAGGTTTCCCTTGCAATGATTTTGGCGGACAAGAGCCCGGAACAAATGAAGAAATTGCAGAATTTTGTTCAACTACTTACGGCGTTACTTTCCCAATGTTTGATAAAGTAACAGTATTAGGTGATAACAAAACAGAATTGTTTGACTTTTTAACAGCAAACAAATTCATTGAAAACGGCGATATAAAGTGGAATTTCGAAAAGTTCTTAGTTGATAAGAACGGAGTTCCTATTGCAAGGTTCAAAAGTTCGGTTAAACCGGATGATAAAGAACTTATTGACGCAATTGAACAAATCTTATAATATAGTTTAGACCGGCAGGTGGCAATTTACTTTATTTAATTAATGGTAAAAATCTGCCGGTTATATTAATATCCGCCCTCTTTTTTGACTTCTCTTTGTAAAGTTTCTAACGCAACTTTTCCGATTTTTATTGATCTACTGATATGATCGAGCAATTTTAATTCTTTATCCGATAAATCAAGGTCGGCATAAATTACAGTATAGAGATTTTTAAGCAAATCATATTTTTCATCGAAATGAAAATTATCATTAATATCTTTCAGATAATTTGTCAAGCCTTGTTCGTCAAGATCTTTTGCCTCAATTTCATCAATTAGAGAGATAATCTCTTCTTCGGGCATTAAAAAGCAAGAATTAAAAATAAGATGAATTCTGTTTCTCTCAACGGCAGAAAAGTCATTATCGGCTTTAGCCATAGCAACCATAAGTGTACAAGTGATATTCCGGATTCTTTTAACATATATAGGATCTTTCCGGTCAATTGCTTTAACTTTAGGGTTTTTCTTAAAAAACTTAGAGAAAATACTCATGAAAACTCCAAATAGAAAAGGGATATTAAAAGTTAATACAAATTAATACCCCTTAGCTTATTTTACAATGTTTTTCGTCACTTTTTTTCAGAAGTAGCTACTTTTTTCTTTACGGGTGCTCTTTGATAGATTTCCATCAAATAAGAAAGATAGGCAGCGTAATCATCTCTCAAATCACCCTCTTTTAATCTCCAACCCCAATTACCGCCAAGTTTACCCGGGAAATTCATTCTTGCTTCAGTTCCCAAATTGAGGAGGTCTTGCATAGGAATAATAACTGTATCAGCAACAGAAGAATAAACTGATTTTAACGCAGCTTTTACGAGTTCACCCTCATTACCGTAACAGTTTAAGTATTCTTGTGCAAATTTATAAATATCATTTTTACTGCTGTTCTTTTTTGCTTCTTCAAAGAAACCGCGTGTTGTATCATTATCGTGAGAACCTGTATATACAACGCAATTTTTAATGTAATTGTGAGGTAGGAACTTCTTTTCGCCTGTTGCACCAAAAGAGAACTGAAGAATTTTCATTCCGGGGAAATTGAAAGTATCTCTTAGGTCTTCTACTTCGGGAGTAATAACTCCGAGGTCTTCTGCAAGAATCGGAACTTTTCCGAGATGTTTTTCAATACTCGAAAACAATTCTTTACCGGGTGCTTTTACCCATTTTCCTTTTTGAGCGGTGGGGGCACCGCCAGGAATTTGCCAGAAGGCTTCAAAACCTCTAAAATGGTCAATCCGGATAATATCAATTATTTTGAGCAGAGCTTTAATTCTGTTTCTCCACCATAAATAATCATCATTAGCCATTTCTTGCCAATTATAAAGCGGGTTGCCCCATAATTGCCCTGTTTTACTAAAATAATCGGGTGGTACACCTGCAACGGTTTTTAGATTTCCGGTTTTATCAACTGAGAATAATTCTTTATTTGCCCAAACATCGGCACTATCATAAGCAACAAAGATCGGTAAATCACCTACAATCTTAATCGATTTTTTATTTGCGTATTCTTTTATCTTAGTCCATTGAGTTAGGAAACAGAATTGGACAAACTTGTGGTACTTAACTCCGTCTGCCAATTTTTTCTTCCAAGAGCTCATTTTGGATTCATCTCTAAGTGCAATAGATTTATCCCACTCAGTCCATAAAACACCGCCGTGAAAATCTTTTGACGCCATAAAAAGTGCATAGTCATCTAACCATTCTTTTTCTTTTTTTACAAATTCTTCATAAGAATCTAACAGCGATTTCTTTTTAGAACTCAAAAAATTAAGATGAGCTTTGTGTAACAACTCTTTCTTAAAATTGATAACCGCACCGTAATCAATTGTACCGTCACCAAATTCGGGAGTATTTTGTAAATCTTCATTTTTCAGAAGTCCGTCTTTAAGTAGTAATTCCGGACTAATTAAATTTGGGTTTCCGGCAAAAGCGGAGAAACATTGATAGGGAGAATCACCGTAACCGGTAGGACCTAAAGGAAAGACTTGCCAAAGACCCTGACCTGATTTTTCAAGAAAATCGACAAATTTGTAAGCTGCGGGACCCAAATCACCAATTCCAAATTTACCCGGAAGAGATGTAGGATGCAGTAAAATTCCTGCTGATCTGCTTAATTTCATAAAAATACCTTTAAATATTTATCAATTTGATATTGATTGACTTATAAAAAAATACCCTTCCGGAAAAAATAATATCCGGAAGGGTAGTAAGTAATAGCTATATAACCTTTATTTCAGTAAGGTCATTTTTTTAGTAAAACTACCTTCACCGGTTAAAAGAGTATAGAAATAATTACCGCTCGGAAGATTTGATGCGTTAAAAACAACATTATGTTTTCCGGAAGCTATAAATCCGCTATATAATTCTTCAACAATTTCACCCATTGCGTTAGTTACAAACAATTTAATGTTTGAACCTTGAGCTAAATTAAATGAAATCAAAGTTTGCGGGTTAAAAGGATTGGGGTAATTCTGCATTAAATCAAAGGAAGCAGGCTTTAAATCTGCATCTTCAACGCTAACAGGGGGTGTTTTCATAAATTTGTAAACATATTTACTTCCGCCATCGGCAACATAAGCAATATTTCCTGATGCGTTAACAACTACATCCGAAGGAGAAGTCATAGGAGCGCCCTGCGGATTCGGATTGTTCGGATTATTAATACCGGGTAATTCAGCAGCTTCAATTGCAAAGTTAACAATAACATCAAATTGTTTTACCCATCTTCTTGTAGAATCTGTACCGGCAACCCAGAGTTTTCCTTGGTGGTCAACATGAATACCGTAAGGTATTGCTCTATCAAAATCTAAGTCTCTAGCTGCATCCGATAAAGCTAAAGCCGAATATGCTTCGGGATTAGTTTGTGAACCGCCTGTCCATATAGCAACACCGCCAGTAACTTGAGTAGTACTTAGCGAATTTCTTGAGGTATAGAACGGAATTTCGGGGTTATTGTAATCACCTGTAGGAATAACGGCAACATCTCTTACAACATCAAACCCGTTAGTATGAGGACCGCCGGGCACAGGTGGGTAAACATTCAAAGGTACCCAAGAACCACGCGCAGGGGTGGTTAAACCGTAGCTGAAATTATAGAACCTGATACTTGTGTTAAAAGTGATACCGGTAAAAAGAATTGTGTCTTTTGTGATTGCGGCACCGTGAATATAAGTTCCGTAACCCGCACCGGTTATGTTAAAGCCGAATTTCTGTACCAAATTTGTATCTGCATTAGGATAAACATATTGTGAAGCAAGAGTATTGCTAAATCTTGGGAAAGGGATATTAGCGTTGATATAAATATCGCTATTCAAAGCTGTTATGCCTCTGATTGCACCAATATTACCTGTAAGAGTATCAGAATCACCGTTTGCATCAAAGTCTATCATTTTCGAAAGAACTGTATCAGTAGGGTTAGCTAAATAGAAAATGGCATTTTTGCCGTTTAAACTTGTTGCTTTTGAAGATGTAACATAAAGCTTGCCATTTCCGTCCATTGTCATTAAATATGGTTGGATATGGGCAGTATCTGCAGGGGGAAAATGAATTTTTTGAACATAAGACCAAACAGAGTCTTGAGCTTGTAAATTAAAGCTCAGTATAGCCAAAGTGAATAAGAAAAATAATTTTTTCATAGTTTACCTAAATATTATTGATATTTTTTAAATATGATTGTTGTATTATGCCCACCGAAACCAAAAACATTACTCATAGCAATATTAACTACTCTTTCTTGCGGTTTATTAAATGTGTAATTTAGGTCGCATTCGGGATCAGGGTTCACAAAATTTATAGTCGGGGGTACTTTAGAATGAATAATCGAGAAAATAGCAGCTATAGCTTCAACTGCACCTGCTGCACCTAACAAATGCCCCGTCATGCTCTTTGTAGATGATACATTTAATTTATAAGCGTTTTCACCGAATATTTTTTTGATAGCTTTAGTTTCGGCAATATCACCTAATTCGGTAGAAGTTCCGTGCATATTGATATAATCAACTTCGGAGCTTGAAATACCGGCGTTTTTTAATCCTTTTTTCATAGCTAAAGCTGCGCCTGTTCCTTCGGGGTCAGGTGCGGTCATGTGATAGGCGTCGGCAGAAAGACCGTATCCGATAATTTCTGCATAAATTTTAGCACCCCGCTTTTTGGCATGTTCTAATTCTTCTAAAATTAAACAGCCTGCTCCTTCACCCATTACAAAACCGTCTCTCTCCTTATCGAAAGGGCGGGATGCGGTTTCGGGACTGTCATTTCTTGTGCTCAATGCTCTTGCCGAGTTAAAACCTGCAATTCCGAGTTCACAAATACTGGCTTCGGCACCGCCTGAAACCATAACATCGGCGTGACCGTCTTTAATTAAAAGAAAACTGTCTATTATATTGTTGTTTGAAGTGGCACATGCTGACACTGCACAATAATTAGGACCCTTAAATCCGTACATCATCGAAATATGACCGCTGGCTATATCCGGAATTAACATCGGAATAAAAAACGGGGAAACTCTATCGGGACCTTCGGTATGATTAATTACGGCTTGTTCGCTGAAAGTTTGAATTCCGCCTATTCCGCTGCCTATTATAACCCCTATATTTTCTTTTTCCTCTTCGCTTAAATCTTGAGGGTTTAATTTAGAATCCTCAACAGCTAATTTTGCAGCAGATACAGCATATTGGCAGAATAGATCCATTCTTCTTGCCAATTTTTTATCTAAGTAGTTTGTTACATCAAATCCCTTCAATTCACAGGCAAATTTTGTTTTTATTTTTGATGTGTCAAATGCTTGAATCAAAGCAGCACCGCTTTTTGATTCCATCATCGAATTCCAAAAATCTTCTGCCGTTAAACCTATTGGAGTTATTGCAGACACGCCTGTTATTACTACTCTTCTTTGGGACATAAATTTTTCCGGATTGTTTATAATTACTTTTTTTAATGAATTTCGGAATTACAAAATTACAAATAATTCAAATAATTTCATCATACAATAAACCATTTTACCCTTTTAGTAAAACAGGCATATATAATGACTTATTGAATTTTTCAGTTGCAAAAAAATAATTTAACCTTACAAAGCACAAATCCCGACCGGGTCGGGACAAAGCACTAAGCACGAAGAACAAAGAACAAAGCACTAAGCACTAAGCACAAAGCACTAAGCACTAAGCACAAAGAACACTTTTCCCACTGCGGCTAAATTATTCTGTACTTCCGGTAAATCCAATTGAGTCTGATTATTGAATACTGCGTTTTAGTATTTGGCTCTTTCCGGATACCGGGGAGAACTTTTTGTTACAATTTGAAAGTGTTTGCTAAAACTTTAATAAAAGATTGTTTAATATGAATAATGAGTTTCAAAAAACATTCTAATTTGAAAGGGATGCAAACCGGTCTAATTCTTCAACTAACAATCGGGTATAATAATAGTCATCTACCTCACCCCAATGTTTAATAAACACCGAACGAAGTACAGTAGCATTTTTATTGTCAGTATTCAGTATAAAAGGGAATCTCTTTTTAATTATAGTAGCCGGCATTACAAATTTTGAAATAATAAATTGGGCATCCGGATTTTCTATAGAGTACTCGTTATAAATTTGGAGAGCAAGCCTGTTTAAATTATCAACAGAATCAATTATTTTACCGGCATAAAATGTGTTGATATCTAAATCGGGATAAAGAAAGTTTGAGAGATTTGCAGATTTATCAACTAACTCATAAAACTTTTTAGCAGTTTTTAAAGATCCGGAAATAATTTTTCCGGTGCCTGAAAAATTTAGAGGTAAATACTTATAAGTTAACCAACACGCAGCAGCCATAGCACCGGGTCTGCTACCCTCAAGAGAAAACATACCTATATTTGGTTTGTCGGTTTTATGATAAGTGTATGGGGCGGTATTTGAAAGCGGTTCCCGTAATTTTTGGTCTTTGTAAATAACGGCTCCGGCACCGTAAGATATCAAACCTTGCTTGTGAGGGTCAATTGTGAGCGAATCGGCATCCTTGATTGCTATCAACTGCCTGTACGCATATTCAGAAAGACCAAATTCTTGAGAGTAGGGAAGAACATCATTGTTATTATCCAAAAAAACAGATCTTGAAAAACCTCCGTAAGCGGCATCAATATGCAAATGAAAACCGTATTTTTCCCTTAGCTGTAACAATCCTTCAATATCATCAATACTTCCCGAACCCGTAGAACCAAGATTGGCAACCACCATCATTGCATTTTTAGTATTTAGATTATCTTCCAAATGATTAAGATCCATTCTGCAAAAACCGTCAACTTCAATTTCCTTAAAGCCGGGTATCCTCAAAATGGTGCAAATTCTCTTCCAAGAGTAGTGAGAAACTTCTGAAAAATAAACAGCTCCGTCATTACGGGTATCACGAACAGCCCACAAAGCTTCGGTATTAGCCAAAGAACCACCGCTTGCAAGATGCCCCCACCCTTCATTAAACCCGCACATTTTAAGCATCATATCTGTAACTTCAAGCTCCATTAGAGTTGTAATGGGTCCACCTTCATAAGCGTGATTGTTCGGGTTTGACATCATAAAGGCGAGATAACCGATCAATGTAAAAATTGACGGGTCTTT
The DNA here is from genome assembly GCA_014879635.1 of Ignavibacteriaceae bacterium. Lineage (GTDB taxonomy): Bacteria > Bacteroidota > Ignavibacteria > Ignavibacteriales > Ignavibacteriaceae > BA9. Next base: position 17,022 of record JACSRR010000221.1, read on the forward strand.
AAGCATTTGAGCAGAGTATCTGGGATGAAAATAGGGCAAGTTTGTGTTGTGAAGCTTTAAGAACTCGTCTAAAATTTCTTGAAACTCACCCGGGTTTGCAGGTTTACTTTCGTAAAGCGATTTATCTGATGGAAAAGAATTTTTTCTCCAATCTAAATGGTTATCAATAACTTTAAGAATAAGCTCCTTAAATAGCTCTCCGTTCTCTCCTTTAGGACCAAGAAACGCATCAAAACCGGGATTTTTCATAATCAGTAATAATCAATTTTAAATAATTTAATCAAAGTTAAAAAGTGCAAAAATAGAAAAATGATCGCTATAGCCGCCAAAATATCTTTTCCCTCCAAAAGTTGGGAGAGATGTACCTTTGTAATTGCCTTCGGTTTGTAGAATAAAATCGGGTTTAAATATTGTGAATGTACCGCAGATATAACCTCTGCCTTCACCACGGGCAAGACTTCCGGAAACCATAATTTGGTCAAGCATATTCCAATTTTCTCTGTACTTGTATGTACCGTAGCCTGATTCTTTAAGTTTGTATGAGAGATTGTAAAGGGCATTGTTCACAACATTACCGGTGCTATCGCACAAGTAATTATTAGCTTGAAGAATGTATGAGATTGAAGTATCTGCGGGTTCATCGTTAAAATCACCCATAATAATAATATTAGAATTGGGGTCTTCTTCAAAAAGAGCATCAACTACAACTCTGAGCGAAGTAGCTGCAGAAATTCTATTTACGACGCTCTCATCCTGACCGCCTCTTCTTGAGGGCCAATGATTAACAAAGAAATGATACAATTCTCCGTTCTTATACTTTAAAACTGCATGCAAGATTGTGCGTGTAGGGTATAAGTCGGGTAAAAATACTTCGTGTTGCAAAAGGTTTTCGAGTGTGAATAAATTACCTGCGTAAACTAAAGCTGCATCAATCCCTCTACCGTCAGGCGAGTCGTAGTGAGCAATTTTATATTCGTTCTCAGATTTTAATTCTTGAACCAAATCAGTTATAACACCTAAATTTTCTACTTCACACAATCCGAGAATTTCGGGAGCTCCGCTTTTACCCATAAGATTTATCACTCTACCGAGATTTTTTAATTTTTGAGAATATTTTTCGGCATTCCATTCTTTTTCTGAAGCAGGAAGAAATTCTTCATCATTAATGCGTGGGTCATCCAAAGTATCAAAAAGGTTTTCGACATTATAAAACCCGACGGTCAAATAATTTCCGGATTTATCTTGTGCGTAGTTAAGACTAAAGAGGGAAAAAAGCAGGCTTAATAGTAGTATTCGTTTCATTTTTCTTTTTTAATTGTTAAAAATAATCAACAAATTTAGAGAAAAATTTTGTCTAAAGGCAATGTATTTTTATTTTCTTACGCATTAAGTTTAAAAATCTCAATATTATTGTATAAATTTGACGATAAATATTTACTTAAAATTCCCGGTCTAAATTGAAAAAAATACTCCTGCTATTTATCTTGCTCTCGTTCAAGATATTACCTCAGATTTCTACAACAGAAGAAATTATCGAAGTTCCGGAGACCTTAACGGGTTCTACCGGTACCACAAGTTTTTATCTTAAAAATGACTTTACGCATTCCGTATTACTAACTGTAGAGAGAGTAAACGCTCTTTTTAGTACTCCGGATACCTTATTTACTGTTCCGGGCGAAGATAGTATCCTGATTACGGTCAATTTTGCACCTAATCAAAATGTAATTGAACCGGGCTTATTTATCTACAGGTCAGAAGATTCAACAATCTATTATCCTGTGAGATTATCGGGAACCGGCAAATTTGGCGATGCCTATGATTTAACCACATTCAATAAATACGATGCCGAACTTAAAACAGCTCTAAATCAGATGGTTATTAACCACACTTCGCTCGGTTACAATACCGCACGCGATAGAATGTTTGAGAATATAGATAAACAGCAGGGTGATACAATTGAGTGTGTTTATACCGGAAGAAAAATTAAAGCTGCAACCAGAACAATAGCTCAGAGCCTCGGTTTTAATACCGAACACACATGGCCTCAAGGCACTTTTAACGAAGCCGAACCAATGAGGTCTGATATTTTTCATTTGTACCCAACCGAAGCAAATTCAAATAATGTAAGAGGTAATTATCCTTTCGGAACTGTTGTAAGTAATATAACATGGCAAGAAGGCGGGAGCAAATTAGGACGAAACAGTACCGGTTCTATTGTTTTTGAGCCAAGAGATAAACAAAAAGGATTTGTAAGCAGATCAATCTTATATTTTATTATTAGGTATCCGACTAATTATGGCGGGTATCTTGCTTTGGCTCAAGAGAACGAATTAAAAAACTGGAACAATTTGTGGCAAGTTTCGGAACAAGAAACTAATAGAAATAACGGAATAGCTTTTTATCAAAATAAAAGAAACCCGTTTATTGATAGACCTCAGTTGGTTGATAGAATCTATAGGTTTACATCCAACGAAACAAGACCTGTACAACCCGTTTACGAAATAGGACCTTTTTACTCGATTTTTGACAGTACCATTGCGGGAGATTCATCGCACGCGTATGTAACAATAACCAATAAGGGCACAGGCTCGTTATCTATAATTTCGGCAACAATTGAAGGTCAAAATTTCGCAGTTTCTGAGCTCCCCGGTGCTATAAACCAATATTCAAGCGGAAAAATTAAATTGACTTTTAAACCGGAGCAAGTTCAAAATTATGAGGGAAGTTTAACCGTAAGAACAAATTCGGGGATAAAAACGGTATATTTGAAGGGAGATGGAATAGAACCCGCTACAAATATATTTGAAGATACTTATGTAATCAAAGATTTTAAACTGTATCAGAATTATCCGAACCCATTTTTTAATTATGGCGAATCTGCCACAATTATCAAATATGATATTCCGCAAGAAACTTTTGTAGTTCTTAAAATTTACAATACTACAGGGGCAGAGATTGCTACTCTAAAAAATGAGGTACAACAAACCGGTTCTTACAGTGTAAACTTTAACGCAGGTGGGCTCAATTCGGGTGTTTATTTTTACAAATTAAATGCCGGTCAGTTTTCACAAACCGGCAAAATGATGATTCTGAAATAACATTTTAAAACAGAATTAACGGTTAATTCTTTTTAAGTAAGTCTCTAATTTCGGTTAAGAGTTTTACTTCGTCAGAAATTACGGGAACCGGTTCAGGTTTTGGTTCTACCGGTTTTTCGAATTTTGCTTTCAATTTCATATATGCTTTTAAAGCTAAAAAAATCACCCATGCAATAATTAAAAAGTCTAAAACTGTTGTTAAGAAGGCTCCGTAATTAATTGTTACGGCTTCTGTATTTTCTTTAGCTTGCTGAACCACAATTGATAGCTTTTTAAAATCAACACCGTTAAGCAAAACACCGATAGGGGGTAAAACTACATCGTTTACTAAAGAGCTAACTATTTTACCAAATGCACTGCCTATTATTACACCAACGGCAAGGTCAACAATATTCCCTTTAGAAATAAACTTCTTGAATTCTTCGAAAGTATTTTTCACTTTTTCCTCATACATTTTTTGAATCAAATTGATATTTACATTTAATCTATTAAATGCATTCGAAAGTTAAAAAATTTGACAACTATATAAAAAAACCGCCCTTAAAAGGGCGGTTTAGAATCAAAATATTAATTTTTGACTACTTCAAGAGCATCATTTTCTTTGATTGAGTAGCAGTTTCGCCTTTTTCGTTTACTGCCGAAAGAATATAAAGATAAACACCGCTATTTAATTCACTTGCATCAAAATTGATGGTATGAATTCCTGCGCTTAATTTACCGCCTAAAAGTGAGCTAACTTTGCTACCGGTAATATCAAACACTTCAATTTTAACATCCGAACTAAACGGCAAGTTAAATGAAATTGAAGTTGAAGGATTAAACGGGTTAGGATGATTTTGATATAATACTAATTCGGTTGGAAGTGCAACATCAACTTCAACTGCTTGACTATAAGCAAAGGTTCCGTCATAATCTTCTTGACGCAATCTGTACTGAATTTTTCCGGTAGAAGTAATTCTATCTGTGAAAGAGTAGCTTTGTGTTTCTGTTGTAGTACCTTTACCGTCAACAAAACCGGCTTCGGCAAAATCTAAACCGGAAACTGATTTTTCAATGATAAATCCTCTGTTGTTGGTTTCTGTAGCTGTTGACCAATTTAATACTATCGAACTTTCTGATTGATAAACATCGAAAGAAGTTAATTCAACCGGTATAGCTTCGGTAATTGTGAAGTTAGCATTAGAAACATCGTAAAAGATATTGTTGATAGACTCAATTACTAACCTGGCGGTAGTTGTCATGGTTGTGGGAAGAGTGATTTCTTCACTACCGTCATTAGGAGTATTAGTTTTAATCATTGTATAGGTTAGACCGGCGTCTGTAGTCAATAAAATATTAACATTAGCAACATTCACAGGGGCTACATTAGTATTTGCTACATTCCAAGTTGCCGTAATTGAGGAACCACCGGGGAATGAAGCACCTGCTGCGTTAGGATAAGTAACTTGGAAAGGACCTGCTGCTGCGGTTGTTGTATAAGCAACCAGTTGCGAAGTGAAATCGCCGGCACCGGGATTGTTGTCTCTTACAGTTAATCTAAATGTCAAATTACGGGCGTAGGATGGTAATATTTCGCCTAAAGTTTGAGTATTATTGTAAACATCAGAAAGTTTCGGTAAATATCTTGTGCCGGTGTTAACGGGTTTAAAACTTCTAAAAATTGGTGCATTGCCCGAAGGAGTGTTAGGACTTCCTGCGGGACCTAAATCATATTGTTCCCAGCAATAAGTTAATGAAGATGGGTTGTTAGCGTCGGTTGCAGAACCAATTAATTTCATTGGGGTACTGATAGGAACTACATAACCGCCGGTAGGCATTGTTACAACAGGAGCAGTATTTCCTGTTGATGATTGTGTGGCACAACTTCCGACAGTTGAGTTTAGAGCGTTGCTCATTTCAATCATACTGTGAATATGGAAATAGTCATCACTATTACTCTGTAAGTTAGGGGAACATATACCGGCATAACCCATAATTGTTGAAGCACTGCCCGGCTCGTAAGCTGCAGAAGATGCTCTATTACAATTATTGTTTTGTGTATGGTTTGCACCGTACTGATGTCCCATTTCATGAGCTACATAATCAATTGTAAAAGGATCGCCAACCGGTGCAGGAGAACCTGTAACACCGCCTGCTTTGTTAGAGCCGCAAACCGAAGCTAAATACGCAACTCCGCCGCCGCCTGTACTATACACATGTCCGATATCAAAATTAGCAAATCCAATAACATTGTTAAGATTGTTAACATTTTGACCGAGCATTGTTGAGCCATTATTGTTTGTATAAGGGTCAGTGCTTGCGTTTGTATAAATAATCAAGTCATTATTAGCAATTAGAATCATTCTGATTGCCATATCTCTTTCATATACTTGATTAACTCTATTAAGGGCAGTTACAATAGCTGAAAGCCCGAGTGCAACAGTACCTCCGTGGAATGCAGTGTACTCACCGGTTGCTGCATTTGCCAAGCGGTAAGTTCTCAAAGTACCTGCCATTACAGTAGGTTCATTAGTTTCTTCATGCTGATAATAATCTGTAACTAAACACTCAACACCCATGTTATCAGGGTGAATTATAAAGTCTTTCCGGTTGTAAGCCATGTAGTATTCTGTGTTACCCATTGAAAAGGGGTCAATAAATACTGTACCTTCGCTTGTGAAAATATGGCCGTGAAATCCTTGTTCGGTGAAGTCAAAACGGGCAGAGAAAATGCCTTCATCGTTTGAAACACCTTTAAAGGTTCTGATTTGAGGATATTTAGCCTGTAAAGGAGCTTCCATAATAGAAGATTCATAAACTGCGAATTTCACTGTTCTGCCTGAAGGAAGAATAATTTCCAAATAAGGAGCCCTACCGGTATTTTGAAATTCCTCAGAAGGAGCTGTTTTTAGGAAATCGAACAATGAACTTGGATTTACTCTGAATAATTTGTAGTGTGAAGCGTAAATCTGTTGGGTTAATGCTTGCGGAACATCCATTCTTGATATGGGTTCCCAAGGATTATAAGAATTTGTTTGAGCAGATAAAGAGAGGGTTAAAAGTGCTGTAATAAACAGCGTTAGGATGAAGTTTTTCACCCCGATTTGATAGAGATAGCATTTGTCCATCAATACTCCGGTAAATAGGTTAATTATATGTTATTGTAAACCCAAATTACAAAAAAAAAAAA
>JACSRR010000380.1 GCA_014879635.1 Ignavibacteriaceae bacterium
CATTAATCATCGAAATTTTTTTAGTAGAATATAAAATTGCTAAATTAGAGTACATAGATATAAAATTATTTATGCAAATTAGAAAAAAGAAAATAAAAATTAGAGATGTTGCTGTATTTCTGCTGGCCTTGCTTATGGTGCTTAGTCTTATTGTCCCATCATTGTTAACACTCATAGATATAATAGCCCAAACTAGATGAACCTAGAAAGTTCTGTAACAGAGATAAGAGGAATTTCAGAAAAAAGCCTTACTGCATTATCTAAGCTTGAAATCAAGACAATTCGAGACCTTATTACCTACTTCCCGGTTCGTTATACTGATACCTCAACAGTCACTAGCATAAAGGACTTGATACTTGACGAGGGAAAAGAAGACCTTTACTTAATAAAAGCAGTACTAACAGAATTCAACTCGGCTTTTATTCGTGGTGGAAGATCTATACAAAGGGGGATTATTGATGATGGTACTGGTAGTATTCAGGTAGGGTGGTTTAATCAGAATTTCTTAAAGAACGCACTTAAAACTGAAAATGAATATCTTTTTTACGGAAAACTTAACAAAAAAGGTAATAGATATATGTTCTTCCCAAGGTCTTTTGAAAAAGTAAATGATAATGCAAAAAATATTCATCTTGGAAGAATAGTACCGGAATACAAATTGACTTCGGGTATAACCAAAAAGGTTTTTAGAAGGTGGATGAACAACGCTATGGAATCCCTAGATTTCATAGAAATCGAGGATGAGCTTGGAACTTTAAATAAAAGCGATATTTCCTTGAAGAAAAGCCTTTCAATTATTCATTTTCCAGAAGATTATGAAATTTTAGACAGTGCGCTTATAAACCTCTCTATGTACGAATTGGTAAATATACATTTAAAGTTATTTGCAAAGAGAGAATTAAGCAAGGGGGTAAAACCTCCACAAGTAAACCCGAGTTTTAATGTAGGGAATATTTTCACATTATTAAAAGACTTAATCTCTTTTGAGTTAACCAAAGATCAAGAAGAAATTATTCTAAATTTACTAAATAAAATAAAAGAAGGGGAGTTAATAAACGAAATTATCCAAGGAGACGTAGGAACAGGAAAAACGATTGTAGCAATTGCAGCTGCCTTAGCCATGTCAGTTAGCGGATATCAGACTGTAATTATGGCACCTACCACGATATTAGCAAAACAACATTACAATAATTTTACAAACATACTAGAAAAATTAAGAATTTCTGTAGAACTTGTATCGTCTGAAACTAAAAATAATCTACCTTCCCAGATATTAATAGGCACATCTGCGATTCTTGCTAGAAAAAGTGAATTAATTAGTAATTTAGGAATGATAATCGTAGACGAGCAGCATAAATTCGGAGTTGAACAAAGAGAGGATCTATTAAAATCGTTTAAATCAATGTCTAAAAATAAATATCCTCACTTTATTAACATGACAGCAACTCCGATTCCAAGGTCGATTTCTCAAATCATTTTTGGAGATGTTGAACTTGAGACAATAAAAACTAAACCAAAAGGTAGACTTCCTATAAAAACATTGCTTGTTCCTGAAAAAAAGCGGGAAGATAGCTACGAGTGGATTAGAGAAGCATTAAAAAAGGGCGAACAAGTTTATTGGGTATGCCCTTTGATTGTTGAATCGGAAACACTTCAAGTTAAATCTGCCAAATCAACATATCAGGAACTAAGTGAATATTTTTCAGATTTTAAAGTTGGATTATTACATGGAAGACTCAAAGAAAAGGAAAAGTTACAATTAATGACTGACTTTAGCAATAACGAGATAAACTTACTTGTTTCAACTTCTGTAATTGAGGTTGGAATTGATGTTGCCAACGCGAATACAATTGTAATTGAAAATGCTGAAAGATTTGGATTAGCACAGCTACATCAAATTCGAGGGAGAGTAGGACGAGGAGATAAACAAAGTTGGTGTCTTCTTTTTTATAGCAATAATATTTCAGAAAACAGTCTTAATAGGTTAAAATTCTTAACCAGTAATAACAATGGTATGGATATCGCAGAATTTGACCTTTTAAATAGAGGTCCTGGTGAAATTTATGGAACCACTCAAAGTGGAGTTCCAGATCTTAAAATTGCTAAATTAGAGAATTTAGAAGTATTAAACAAAGCAAAAAAATTAGCTGAAAAACTTTGGGACAACAAAATTAAAAAAATTAACTTATTTAACTAAAACAAATTGAACAACAAAGACATAGTAATTATATTAGACAATATTCGATCAGTTCATAATGTTGGAGCAATATTAAGAACTTGTGATGGAGCAGGAGTTAAAACGGTTATTCTATGCGGAATAACTCCCACACCTGAACACAAGAAAGTCCATAAAACAGCATTAAATGCCGAGGAATATGTTGATTGGGAATATTACAAGTCAACAGAAGATGCCATAAAAACATTTAGGGATAAAGGTTATAAGATTTTTTCAGTAGAACAGTCTAACTCATCAAAAGAAATAAACCAAATTGAACTCCCAGAAAAAATTGCATACATATTTGGCAACGAAATCACAGGAATAAGTCCAGCTATAAGCCAATTGAGTGATTTAACAATAGAAATACCAATGTTGGGAAAGAAAAATTCGCTTAATGTAGCTACTTGCGTTGGAATCATTACCTATTATACCAAACTAAAATTATGATCAAAAATCCTAATCAACCAAGAATAGTAACCGGTAAATTTAAGAACTTTAAATTAAAAGTTCCTAAAAATGCCAGACCTTTAACAGAGAGAGTTAAAATAATTTTATTTGACACTATAAAAGACATAATAGACAAGTCAACTATCTTAGACCTCTTTGCTGGTTCAGGTAACTTTGGAATAGAGGCATTAAGTAGAGGAGCAAAACTATCAATTTTTGTTGATTCTGACAAAGAAGCTATTGAATGCTTAAAGGTAAACTTATCATCCTTGAAACTTGATAAATCCACACACAAGATTTTTCAAATTGAGTATTTAGACTTTGTAAAAACATATACTGGTAACTTTGATGTCATATTTATCGATCCGCCGTTTAAAATTCACTCTAAAATAAATATTGAAGCTATTTCTGATTTACTTGCACCCGAAGGAGTCCTAATATATAAAGTTGAAGGGGTCCAAAAAGATTTGGTAAAAATACCTGAAAGCCTTACAATTATTTTAGAAAAAAATATAGGAATAAACACATTATTATTCATTACAAAAAGTACTGATTAAGTTAGTAGTTAACGTTTTATTGTGTTAAAATAAACTCCTAGTAAGATTATTATTTAAAAAATATGGCAGCAACACCAAAACACAGAAGATCGAGCAGCAAAAGAAGATCAACAATGGCTTCTAACAGATATGATGTTGAACTTAATAAACATAGAGTTATTAAGAAAAATGGTGGAAAAAGATTAGTTTTATCTGCAGAAACAGGTAAATTAGTTCCTCCACATATGGTTACACCAGATAGCCCATCATATAAAGGCGTTAAGGTAATTAAGAAGAAACAAAAATAATTTCTTTAATTAAAGATCATGCAGGAAGAACATAATATTTCAGACCCAAGACACACCGCGAGAGTCTTAGCTGTACAATATTTATTTTCCCAATATAAACATGAAAATGAGCCAGGCTTTCAATCTTTTGAGGTAGAAAGCCTTCTTCAGATTTTAGAAGAAGAAAAATACGACAAAACCCTATACGAAAAACTTATTGATGGAGTAGAGGCTAACGTAGTTGAGCTCGATTCAATAATTACACAAAAAGCACCAGAATGGCCAATAGATCAGATTAATCCTGTAAATCTATCTATATTAAGACTCGCACTTTGGGAGGGATTTGTTCAAAAAATAACTCCTCCCAAGGTAGTAATAAACGAAGCGATCGAGATGGCAAAACAACTCAGCTCAGAGGCTGACGGAGCATTCATTAACGGTGTCTTGGGCAATATCTATAATGAATTAAAACAACAGGAAGAAAGTAAACAAGTTGAACCAAATGTCACAAATAGCTGAATTATTGAATAAATTAGACCTTTCAAATAAGGATATAGCAGTATTTACTGAAGCACTCACCCACAGGTCCTACATTAACGAAATAAAAGATACCAACTTAAGTCATAACGAAAGATTAGAGTTTCTAGGGGATGCTGTACTTGAGTTAGCAGTAACTAAATTTCTTTTCAAAACCTACCCTGATCAAAATGAAGGAACTCTTACGAGTTTCAGAGCAGCATTAGTTAAAACTGAGAGCCTGGCATTAGAAGCCAAGAAGCTTGATTTAGGATTATATATTCTAATGAGTAAGGGAGAGGAAGCCACAGGCGGAAGACAAAGACCATACATACTTGCAAATACAATGGAAGCAATTATTGGTGCAATATATCTTACTAATGGGTTTGAAGCTGCTGAAAGCTTTATTTTGGATAAAATTTGCTACAAAATTGATGCAATTGTTTCCGAAAGATCTGATTTAGATGCTAAATCAAGACTACAAGAACTAGCTCAAGAGAGAGTTAAAATTACCCCTGTATATAAATTACTAAGTGCAAGTGGTCCTGACCATAACAAAGTATTCACTATGGGTATTTATATAGGCGATAATCTTTTTGGCTCCGGAGAAGGCAAGAGCAAACAGGAAGCAGAGCAAGTTGCAGCCCAGGAAGCTATTAACTCATGGGAAGATTTACAATCGAAATATTATAAAAATTGATGACACACTAAGGTTTTTTTGCTATCATTCAAGAGCTTATAAATTAGTTAGATTAAATGGTTAAAATAAGATTAACAAGAACTGGTAAGAAGAACTACGCTACATATAGATTAGTAGTTACAAATAACAGAGAAAAAAGAGAATCCAAGGCAATAGAGTATGTTGGCCACTATAATCCACATACAAAAGAACTAAAGCTTGAAGGTGAGAGAATAAACTATTGGCTAGGTGTAGGTGCACAGCCAAGTGATTCTGCTAGAAGTCTATTAGTTAAAGGTGGATTAGTAAAAAAACCAGAATACAATAAAACTTTTAAAGGTGTTCCTGGTAAAAAAGCAACAGAAAGATCAAAGAAAGAGGAATAATATTCTTAAATATAGATTAAAAAAGAGCCAGCTTAAGCTGGCT
>JACSRR010000381.1 GCA_014879635.1 Ignavibacteriaceae bacterium
CTTGTCGGGATTACCCTTCACTCCCGATTCTTGTCGGGATTACCCTTTACTCCCGATTCTTGTCGGGATCACCCTTCACCCTTCACTTATAAATACACATCTTCCCTGTTCAAAGGCAATACACCTCTGTTCTCAGGATCATTAGCCAAAACAATGTGATATAAATTAATCAAATTACGCTTAAAACCGTAAGATAAAAGCGCCATACTTAAACGCCACACCCTGTATATTGTATCGCCCGCAATATCTTGAAGTTCACCTTTCATACTTTCGATATTCCTTAACCAATGTTCAGCCGTTAAATCATAATGCTCACGCAAACACTCAACATCAAGAACTTCAAACTTGTTTTGTTCGGCATATTTAATCAGCTTAGAAACAGGTATTAAATCGTAATCGGGCATAAAATACTTTTGAGTAAACTTTGGTCCCCTGTACTTTCCTTTTGAAGAGTTATTTGTGATAGCCAAATGAAAACTTAGCGAATTATTCCGTTGCAACTTTCTAATCTTCTCAAAATATTCGTGTGTGTTTTTATCCCCTACATGATGCAACATTTCAACACTCGAAATTTTATCGAACTTAACACTCTCATCTAAATCACGGTAATCTGACAGCTTAACAGAAACTCTCTCGCTCAAATTTTCTACTTTAATCCTGTTAATTGCAAACTCTGCTTGATTTTCGCTCAATGTAACACCAACCGCCCTAACACCGTAATTTTTAGCGGCGTGCATAATCAATGAACCCCAACCACACCCTATATCTAACAAAGTTTCACCCGGCTTTAACCGCAATTTCTTGCAGATAAAGTCTAATTTGTTAATTTGTGCCGTATCAAGCGAGTCACTGCGGGTTTTAAAGTACGCACCTGAATACACCATTGTTTCACCGAGCCACTTTGCGTAAAACTCGTTAGAAACATCATAATGAAATTTTACCGCTTCACTATCCCGCCCCTTGCTGTGTTTCACCTTTAAATTATCTTTGAATACTTCTTTACCCTCACCTTTTGAAGTGCCTGAGGGAAGAGAAAGTATTAATGAAATTATCGCAACTTTCTGCGAAACACTTCTTTTTACCCGTGATAATGAAAAAGCTGCATCAAAAACCGAAAATAAATCGCCTTCGATATCAAAAACATCGTTAAAATAAGATTCCGTAACATTTAATTCAGTTGGTGGAAATAGCGATTGTTTAAGTGAATTAGGATTTCGGAAAAATAGCTTGAATCTTGTCGCTTCTTTTAAACTGCCAAATCTAAAAATGCTTTTACCCCACAGGTCAACTTCAAACGGCACACCCCTGTAACCACTCGAAAGATAATCTAAAACCAATAAATGTTTCGAAAGAATTTTATCTTCCATAAATACCGCCGAAATTAAAACCTCGTTCTATACCCGAAGTTAAGAATATAATCTTCGTCAAAACTGACAAAATCTGAAGTAATCATAAATGAGCCGAAAACACCGAAGGCACCCCCCTCAATGTTAGTGAAAATCTTTTCGTCAAGTCTAACTGAATAAGGATCCAAATATCCGTTAACGCTTGAGTAATATTTAGAAAAATTGATATCCATTACCATAACACTGAAATCTGCCCTCAAAATCCGGTACTGCCTCTTGTTACTCTCATTTGACGAAATTGAAGAAAGCAGTGAATCGATGGCATCATACTCATAAGCAGCAAAACGGTTTTTTCCGGGACCGGGATATAACGGGGTTCTTACCCCGTTTAAAGTGGTATAGGTGTAAGGTATCTCAACTCTTTTTTGTCCCGGTTCACCATCTTTTGTGTAAACCAATTCAAGTTTAGGAACAAAAAGGTAAGAAACGGCTGTCTGCCAAGAAATCACAAAAAAACCGCTCAAAGTACTCTCTCTATCCCTACCTATTGCAAAAATGCTTTTTTCAAGGAACAACCTCTGCGGAACACCCGTCATTGCAGTAAATTCTTTTCCGTTCGGAAGTTTAACCTTTAAACTCAAAGTATCATGCACACCGGGTCTAAATCCGTCAACTACATAAGCGGGAGCTTTACCCTGATAACGGGAGTCAGCATCACGGTCAATTAGCGTATCTCTAAGAATATATTCTATTCCCTCGTGCACAATTCTAACATCGGCACCGGCAAGTTCGGGAGGAGTAGTGTTAATTGAAGGATTAAAGCCATCAACATCATAAGTGTGTGCAATCATCAAAACATGCTTTGTTGAGTCTCCTTTAATAACCGAATAAACTAAAAATTTCTGCTCGAAAGGTGCCTTCGGTTCAAAAATTTCGCTACAACCGTTAAACAGAATTATTGCGAATACAGAAAATATAAGTACTTTTTTCATATCTCAATCCTCAACGAAGCCGAAGGTAAAAAGGGTAACATATCAACCCTTTCGCCTGTGTCTTTTTCGAAATAAAAAATATTTTTCCTGTCGTAAAGGTTAATTACACTCAAGTCAAATTCCATCTTCATAAAAAAGAGTTCAAATTTCTTAGAAATACTTAAATCAAGCCGGTGATAAACGGGAAGTCTTTCAATATTTCGTTCACCGTATAGAAAAGCGGGATTAAACGGCGAAATTAGTAACCATTGCGACCATAAATCTTTAATGTCTAACTTGTCATAAAATCCGAGTATTGAAGTGTAAGGCAGCCCGGTTGATAATCTCCAAGCAGCGTTAAATTGCCACCCATCCCAAAATTGGACTCCCGCCGTTACATTAACTGTGTGACGGGCATCGTATCTGGGGAAATACCTAACGCCGTCTTTTATTTTGTATGCATAACTCAACGCATAATTAGTCTTAAAAAAGAACCAGCTATCCATAATATCTAAACTTAGCTCTATACCGTAAGACTCACCGTCAACATTAACAAAGTCAGGGTCATCTGAAGTATATTTAAGTTCGTTAATATCAATTAAATTATCGATAGTTTTAAGATACCCCTCAGCCATCAATTTAATTTTATCCGTTAAATAATAATCGATACCTACTATATAATGGGTTGCTTCCGAAGGTTTAACATAACCGGGAATAATTATATATGGCTCAAAAATAGAAATAAGTTCGTCTTCGTTTGATAAAGTTGTCATGGTTTGCGAATATCTGCCAACCGCAGCTTTAAAAGTAAAAGCCGGAAGCGGAAGAAAAGTAAAACTCACCCTTGGCTCAAATAAAAAAGGTCTTCGCTTTGAAATTGAAACCAAATTAATTCGTACACCGGCATCAACACCCAAATTTTCGTACCGCATCAATTTATATTTGAGGTACGCAATCATATCAAGCCCTTTAATTTCGATATCTGTTTTACTTCCGAAAAGGTTTTCCATTTTTAGTTCGGAAGTGATCAACTTGTTATAAAATCCGGCTACCAATTCGTCTTTACTATCGTACATGTAATGAAAATCCCAATTCGATGAGATATCTGAGATGATATTCTTCCTTGGCTTGGTTGAAGTTTCGTTCGGAATTACTTCGCCCGTAAAATTGCTGAAAGTAAAAGTCATATATGAATAAAGAGGCGATGCCCAAACTTGATACCAATTTAAGCCGTAAGCGTTGTTCTCAAAGTAATAATCTTCTTTTTTGATGTTATTGTATTTAACTTCGTCTTTGCTGAAAAAACCGTGGAGCGTAAAATTGCCGTTTTCGTAAATTTCGGGATTAGCATAATTAATTTTGAATGAAAAATCGTAAAAATCGAAGGGGGCGCTACGGTCTTTCAAAAATTTGTCAATTGCCTCCGGTCTGTAACTTTTCCTGCCTGTAAAAAGAAAAGAGCCATAAGGAATAGGACCTTCAATTGATGCCTTGCCCGAGAGTGTAGAAACCGCCGCCGAAGCTTGAAAACTGTTTTTATTGCCGTCTCTTGTAATTATATTCATAATCGAAGAAAGTCTGCCACCGTATTCACTCGTAAATCCGCCTTTGTAGAATTCGACAAGTTTAATAATTTCGGGGTCAATAACACTAAAAATACCGAGTGCGTGAAAAGGATTATAAATAACTGTAGAATTTAGAAGAACCATATTTTGATCACTTCCGCCGCCCCTCACATAATACCTTGAAGTAACATCGCCGGTTGAACTTACACCTGCAGAAAATTTAATAGCTCGCAAAACATCAGCTTCAACTCCGGCGGGAATAGATTTAATTTGCGACAATGAAATTTGCTCCATTCCGATATTTGTCTCGTTTTGCTTCTGCGTTTTTTGTCCTACTACAGAAACGGGCTCTAACTCCACTCCTGAAACCACCATTCTGAAATTAAACTGAGTTATTTCGCCCGGTTTAATATACAATTTCACTCTTTGTGTAGCGTAACCAATATAAGAAACTATAATAGTTCTTTCGCCTGCAGGTATCTGCGGAATATAATAATAACCCCTCGTATCGGATGGTGAACCAATATTAGTATCCTCGATAAAAACATTAGCAAAAATAATTGCTTCACCATTTAACGAATCAGTAACAAAACCTCTTAGCGCCCCCGTACCCTGTGCAAATACAACACCGGAGCAAAAAAGAAAAATAAAAAGTAAGGATAATTTTTTCATATAAGATTGGATAACCGCAAAACGGTATTTAATTCGGATGTTTGAGATAGTATTTTAATTGCGAGAATTTTTGATATATACATAATGCAATTTAATTGAATAATGCTAAAAATAGAAAGGGAAAAGTTTGGATATAAGAAATGAAATTTTTGCTGACTTATAAGATTAAAGGGAAAAGTTCGAGGTTCGAAGTTCGAAGTTCGAAGTGCGGGAGTGCGAGGTGCGGGAGTTCGAGGTTGAATCGTCCCGACAGAGTCGGGCTTACCCTTTACCCTTTACCCTTTACCCTTCACTCTTCACTTCTTTTTCTGCCCACTAAATTATTAACCGCAGAGCACACAGAGAGCACAGAGAGAAAAGTTCGGGGTGCGGGAGTTCGAAGTTAAAAAAAAGTGCTTCGTTCTTGGTGCTTCGTTCTTGGTTTCTAGTCCCGCCGGTGTAAGGACTCGGGTCGGATTACGACAGATTTATGGCTTTCTGAGCTTTGTGCGTAGTTTTTGCTTTTTAGAC